>JAJRRG010000261.1 GCA_024279675.1 Alphaproteobacteria bacterium | reverse complement strand
GTCCGGCTCAATTGTCCAGTCAACAATTCCCCAGTCATAATTATACTGTTCGTTGCCGTACAAGCTACCATTCCTGTCCAACCGATCGCTTTCATAAATGAAAAGCTGCTGGTAGTAGAGCGGAATTGTATCTAGGTTTTCATTCCAATACTCTTGCAGGGCAAAGTATGCCGGACGTTGCTCAAGGGGATCCGCACTGGCATTAATGCCAGCAATCAACGTATCCAATTCTGAGTTTCCAGGAGTATGAGAGGTGCCGCCGGTTGTGTAGGCATTGTAGTATTCCTGCAAGGCCAAAGCCGCTGCAGCGCCATACCCCAAATCCCACGTAATGCCGGAGGGACCCTGAACCGGATCGCCGGGCTTGGCAGTAAGCTGAGCACCAACGTCCCCTTCGAGTTTACGATAGGTCATTTTGATGCCAACGTCTGATAGATACGCTTGCACTGCAGACATTAAGTCCGCTGTGAGCTGATCGCCGTAATAGTAGACAAGATCCAATTCGCGATTTGTGTCCCAATCTGCGGCAGCGAGCAACTCGCGAGCTTTGTCCGGGTCGTAGGCATAAGGGTTAAGCCCCTCAGGTTTGTTTGGCCCGTTGGGTAACAGACTATCGGCAACAATGGCTCTGCCTTCCAGCAGGGTCTCCACAATCGTGTCCATATCAATAGCGTAGGCAATAGCCTGGCGAACGCGAACGTCCGAAAGGGCTTCTGCATTTGTGGCCTGTGACCATGCCGCTGTGCTGCCTCCCAGCAGCAATGCGGCACCAAGTGCCATTCCAGTTAGTTTTTTTAACATTGGTTCCTCCGTTGGTTTTGGCTAAATAGCCATTTTCTACGAGACTTTGGCCATCCGATTTGCGAGCGTCTGATGAAACTTGGTTTCGTAATTTCGTGTAAGATGTAGAGTTAACGCCTGAACGGCAGCGTCCTCGTCATTGGCCAACAAACTGTTGACGATTTCTTTGTGCCCCGCGTTGCTGATGGTATTGTGTTCCTCAAAATTATCGCGAACGTGCTGGCTTTTCATTAGTTGCTCAACGAAAGTTTCGTGCAGGGCCACAAATATTGGATTTCCTGGAACTTCGGCTAACGCACGGTGAAATTTGACATCGGCAAGTCTAAACGCAGCGACATCGGCAAGGCTCGCGTCGCACTCTTCAATGGCATTGACCATTTTACCGATCTGGGCGTTTGTGGCGTGTTCAGCCGCATAACGCAGCATACTCGTTTCTAGAAACAGTCGGGCCTGATCAAGATGCGCTTTGCCTTCATTTCCGTTAAAAAAGAACTGCGCCGCCTCAGAAGCCCCAACCATGACGCGCGACAATGATGGCGTGGCAACCCGAGGGCGCTTGCCTTTTGAGTGATCCGCCAACCCCATGCCTTGTAAAATCGTCATGCTATCTCGAATGATGCTGCGCCCCACCCCAAACCGATCACACAATTCCCGTTCTGAAGGATACATATCGCCAGGACAAAGCGTTCGATCACGCACATCGGCCGCTAGGGATTTGGCAATTTGGGCAGCAGAAATGTCACCGTTCATAGATAGAATCCTCATATTCAACATCTGCTTTAGGAAACCACAACCTATTTTTGGTGTCAATAAAATCTTTTTTGGTCGACCAAAATCAAACATTGGAGATGCAAACATGCTGCTGGGCATTGTGCCTACCGATGAATTTTGGAGATGGTTCATGCATTTATTCCTTCGTTCAAAGAATTTTATGACGGGCAAAGATGTCGACCAGAGCATCACCTGCGCGGATTTCATCGCGCACAGTGTTTTCCGCACTGACCTTTTCCGTCGATTTTTCAACCACCTGATCAATAACAGTGCGCGGAACAATCACGACGCCATCGGCATCTCCAAAAACCAAGTCTCCACGCGCCACCGACACACCACCAATTTCGCCGGGAACATCCGAGAGCATCATTTTTCCACGGTATTTTGTATCCGCCGGATTTGTGCCGCCCGCAAAAACCGGGAACTTCAGATCAAGAATTTGACGTGAATCGCGAATACAACCATCAGTCAAACATCCGGCGGCACCCAAATGGGACGACCTTTCGGATAAAAGCTCACCCCATGGAGAAATTCGTTGATTGCCATGGCACACCAAAACAGCCACATCATTGGGGCGCAGACTGTCCACCAAAGCGATTTCTTTTTCATAGACCAGCATGTCTTCGTCATCGTGATAAACTGGCATATACAACCCGACACGGGCAAAACCACACAACACCAATGCCGGATCCAATGGCCGCAGCCCAGGGCGAACAATTTGGTTATGAAAACCTAAAGAATCTAAAGTGTCAGCGATCACTGCTGCATAAAGCTGCGCTTTACACAACTCAACCAAGTCGCCTCGATGTTCTCTTTGAGACATTTACTTCCCCTGTCGCGCCCCAGTTTCAGGGCATTGTTTTGAAGAGCCATTGTTGTTGACACGCCAACGTATTCTATTAACATGATAACATGGTATTCACGAGAGTCAAACCAGTAGGCCTGGCACGACATTTACTAAGGAGAGAGACAATTCACAGGGTGCTTATCATTGGAACTGGCGGCATTGGACAGCGCCATCTGCTGGGGTATTCCCAGACCAACCGCGCAAAATTGTCAATTGTGGAACCAGATAGCGCCAAGCGAGATGAGGCGAAAAAAATATTTAATATCGTTCAGGACTTCACAAACATTGATGACACTGATTTGGCTGAATACGATCTGGCGGTTATTTGCGCACCCGCCCATACCCATGTAACCCTGATGCAGGCCTGCGCGGCGGCGGGGCTAGCGTTCATGGTTGAAAAACCGCTGGCGGTCACTCTGGAGGACGTCAAGGAAACCCTGGCGTTGGTGAAGGCGAAAAATCTTGTTGCAAGAGTTGGATATATCCGGCGGATCGCGGATGAACTGGTGGCGCTTCGGGATCAGATTGCCAATGGAAAAATCGGCGACCTCAGGCTTATTTATATAAACAGCTCACAGGACTTCCCCAAATACCGCCCGGATTATCAGACCACATATTATGCACATCCTGAAATGGGCGGCGGCGCAATTTTAGACGGCGCAAGCCACAGCTTTGACATGCTGATCTGGATTGTTGGCAAGCCGGTTGAAGTGAGCTGTATGTATGACCAGCTGGCGTTAAAAGGCACACAAACCGAGGACACTTGTCTGATCAACATCCGATTTGAAAATGGGATTATGGCAAATATCACCCTAAATCAATTTCAGAAACCAAATACCAGTCGGCAGGAGTTCATTGGCACCAAAGGCAATTTAATTCTGGAACACACCACACTTTCGTTCAGGGACAGCGATGCGCCCGATCCAGTGGAAGAACACGATTACATGGATGGACTGGTGCCAATGGAGGCCCATCAAGCGCGTTTCACCATGCAGGCAAACGCCATGTTAGACGCAATCGAAGGCAAACCCTGCTACCTTGCAACTTTAGAAGATGCGCACCTGAATTTACGCCTCGCTCTTGCGGCTAAGCGGTCTTGGGACGAACGAATTATTGTCAAGTTGGAACCCTGAAATGTTTGAACTAAAAAACAAAACTATTTTAGTGGCGGGGGGCGCGGGTTACCTAGGCCTGCCTCTTTGCCAGTTGATTGCACGTCAGGGCGGGAATGTTTGTATCGGCGATTTTGACCGCGAGGCGCTGGAGCGAGCCGTGCGGGCCGTTCGCGCTGATAACCCAAACGCAGAGGTTCGAGGTATTCATCTTGATATTGGCGATGAGGCATCGATCAACAATTGTATTTCGACTTGCGCAGATCAATTTGGCGTTTTGGCCGGGTTGGTCAATGCCACCGCAGGCGCGTCGGGCAAACTTATCGAAGATTTGACCGGCTCTGATTTTGATAGTGCCAACCGGTTAAACCTAACGGGGCCCTTTTTATTGGCCCGCGAGGCCGCACACCATATGAACCAAGGGGGCAGCATTGTGATGTACTCCTCCATGTATGGGTTAGTGTCACCAAATCAAGCCCACTACCCGGGCGAAGTACCCCGAAATCCGATCGAATATGGCGCAGGCAAGGCCGGGATGGTACAGATGGTGCGCTACCTTGCATCTCACTATGGCTCAAAAAATATCCGTGTGAACGGTGTTGCACCAGGGCCATTCCCGAACATCGAAAAGCTGAACCTGCCTGCAGAATTCATAGACAATCTGGATCGTGCCACTATGCTTGGCCGAGTTGGCAAGCCTCACGAGACCGCAGGGGCAGTTGTGTTTTTACTATCAGATGCGGCAAGCTATATCACCGGGCACACATTGCCGGTAGATGGGGGCTGGACCGCATGGTAAAGGGGCAGGAAATGGTATTTCCGATCAAAAAAGACACAATCCGCCTGGCAATGCTTGGCATGACCGAGGGCAACGGCCACCCCTATTCCTGGAGCATAATCATCAACGGGCGCTATGACCCGGCGGCCTTGGCTAAATGCCCCTACCCCGCGATTATTGATTACATATCCAAACAACCAGCAAACACGCTTGGGATCGCGGGGGCTGAAGTGACCCATGTCTGGACGGATGATCCGGGCGACGCAGTACAGGTGGCAAATGTGGCCAAAATCACCAATGTGGCGGAGCGCGCCGAAGATGTCATTGGCCATGTGGACGCAGTGTTGGTGGCGACCGACAAGGGCGAAGAACACGTGGCACGTTGCCGCCCGTTCATCGAAGCAGGCATCCCGGTTTTTGTTGACAAACCGCTTTGCAACAACCGCACGGATTTGCAGATTTTTTCGAAATGGGTCGCCGCGGGCAAGCCACTTATCAGCTCTTCAGCCATGCGCTTCAGCAAAGAATTTGCCCCCTACCATCGGGCAACGCATGAGCTTGGCAAACTGCGCCACATCAGTTTCACGATGGCTAAAAGTTGGGAAACCTACGGCATTCATTCTCTGGAAGCGGTTTTCCCTATCGTTGGCCCCGGTTTTGTTTCGGTTCAGAATACCGGGGACGCCAATCGAAATGTTTTGCACCTGCAACATCGCGACGGCGTTGATATCAATCTGGTCAATATCTATGATCTGGCCGGAGGGGCTGGAATGATGACGCTGGCGGGAACCCAAGGGGGGGTGCAATTGCGCTTTGGCGACACATTTCATGCGTTCAAAAGTCAACTGGCTGGTTTTATCGACTATCTGCGAACTGGCATTCCACCTGTACCGTGGCACGAAACCCGTGAGCTGATGCAATTGGTCATCGCTGGTATTGAAAGCCGCGAACAGGATGGCACCAGAATTTATCTGAAAGATTTGGAGTAAGCACGTGAACGTACTTGATACATTTTCGCTGAAGGGCAAAATTGCGTTGGTAACCGGGGGCGCTGGACTTTATGGACGCCAGATTGTTGCTGCTTTGGCCGAAGCCGGGGCGCGCACATTTATGGCCGCGCGGGACATTGAAAAGTTGAAAATCGTGGCTGAACAAGAACGTGCACGCGGTTATGATGTGACCGCATTGCAATTGGACCTATCGTTGGACAGGTCTATCGAAAAACTGCACGCAGACATAATAGAGCGCGCTGGAATCTGCGATATATTGGTGAACAACGCGGTAACTCGTTCGGCGACAGATGGATGGGACCATGATCTGGAGGCCTACGATCAAAGCCTGCATGTCAACGCATCTGCTCTTTTCAAAATCACTCGAATATTTGCAAAAAACATGCAGATACAAAAATCCGGTTCAATCATCAACATCAGCTCGATGATGGGGATGGTTGGGGTGGAAATGGGCAATTATTCTGGCACCGACATGAGCGCCAACCCCTCGCCGATCTATTTCTATGAAAAGGGCGGCATGATCAATTTCACCAGATGGGCCGCGAGCATTCTGGGCGGAGACAATGTGCGGGTGAATTGCTTGTCGCCGGGGGGCTATGAAAACGGCCAGCCAGCACCATTCATTGAAAATTACAGCGCCCGGACCCAACTGGGGCGGATGGCAAACGATACTGACCTAATGGGGGCGATCGTGTTTCTTGCATCCGACGCGTCCGCCTATTTAACGGGTACAAATATACCGATAGATGGCGGTTATACTGCCAAGTGAAACGGCTTCAATTCAAGGAAAAACCATGACATCCAAACCATATACCGCAGGGCCACCAACCCAGTTCAAGATGCGCCCCAGCAGGGTGTTGCGCACCATTGCCGAGGGCGGCGTAGCACGGGTGCTTAAACTCAATACCAGTGATGCCAAAGTAGCAGAAATTTTTGCCATCGCTCAGCCCGATGCAATATGGCTTTGTATGGAACACACCCCTGCCAGTTTTAGTGAGATCGAGCAACAGGTGCGGGCCGCTAAAATCCATGATGTTGATTCCATCGTGCGCGTTGCGCGGGGTAGCTATAGCGATTACATCCGCCCCTTGGAAATGGACGCCACCGGTCTGATCGTGCCCCATGTAATGAGTCTTGCGGATGCGCGAAAAGTCCGCGACATGACCAAATTCGCACCCATTGGAAAACGCGCGGTGGATGGGGGGAATGCCGATGCGATGTACGCGCGTGTTGCATTCCTAGATTACTTAGAAACCGCGAACAAAGAGCGCTTCGTTTGTTACCAGATTGAAGACCCAGAAGCGGTAAATGACCTTGACGCGATTGCCGAACTTGAGGGTGTTGACGCTTTGTTTTTTGGGCCCGGTGACTATTCGGTTGCCCTAGGCATTCCGGGGCAAATCAACGACCCTGAAGTCAACAAAATTCGTAAACTTGTGGCCGAAGTTGCCCGAAAAAACGGCAAAATTGCCGCCACCGTAAGCAGCCCCGAGTCCGTTGCTGAGTATGTTGATCTGGGTTACAATATGTTGAGTGTTGGCGCGGATGTTATTGCGCTTTCGCAATATGCGGACAAGGTTTTATCAGCCTTTGAGCGGATTTAGGGCGATGGACATTTCATCAATTGGCGCGACAATTCTTGATCGACGTACCAAGGGCATTCCGGGCGCGGCCCAACCGTTTGCACTGGCCGATATTGCGGCGCAAGGCTGGAACGTCCTCAAGGAGGATATGCCCCTGCCACTGATGGTATTAAAGCGCAGCAACCTTGATTATAACACCGACTTATTTGCGAGTTATCTAGATTCATACGACCTGTCGCTTGCCCCCCACGGCAAAACCACGATGAGCCCACAAATATTTGATGAGCAATTACGCCATGGTGCTTGGGGTATCACCGCAGCCACTGTCGATCAGTTACAGGTGATGCGGGATTACGGTGTCTCGCGCATCGTTTTGGCCAACCAACTCGTTGGCAAATCGAACCTGCTCACGGTTGTGAGTGAGATGAATGGCGATCCCGAGTTCGATTTTTATTGTTGCATAGATTCTGTAGCGCAACTGCAAAATATGGCCCAAAATTTAACCGGCATCACCCAAACCCGCCCCCTAAATCTGTTGATTGAAGTTGGCGCACTGGGTGGGCGCACCGGTTTGCGTAGTCAGGCAGAAGTTCTTGAGCTTTTGCATGAGATTACCCAATTACCCAACCAATTTAGTTTTTGTGGCATCGCAACATTTGAGGGTGCCATTCCGGGACTCGATAAAAGTGAAGCCCCAGTATACGCGCTTGCGGACCTTGTCTTGGAAATCGTTCAAAACATTCCACCTGACGCCTATGCGAACCGTGACGAGTTCATATTGAGCGGGGGTGGGTCAGCCTATTTTGACATTATCGCGGATCGATTCAAATCACTCTCCCTAACAGTCCCGGTGCGCGTGTTGCTGCGCAGTGGCTGCTATGTCACCAACGATCATGGCGCATATTTCAGCGCACAAGAAGAAGCTCGCCTTGATCCAAACCGACACTGGCACGAGAAATTTCGCCCCGCGTTGGAAGTCTGGTCGTATGTTCAATCCCTGCCCGAACCGGGCCTAGCGTTCTTGACCATGGGCAAGCGCGATGTCCCCTTTGACGCCGGATTGCCCGTGCCATTCAAACGATATCGGCCGGGCACTGGATTTCTGGATATCGGGACATGCAAAATCTTTAGCACCAACGACCAGCACGCATTTGTTCGCCTTGAGAGTGACTGTGACTGGCAGGTGGGCGACATGATCTGCTCAGGTATTTCCCATCCCTGTACCGCTTTTGACAAATGGCGATTCATACCAATTGTGAATGACGACTATGGTGTCATTGATGGCATACTGACATTCTTTTGATCGATTCTGGCCACGCCAAGTAAGGAACTAAATCAATGCCGTTGACTTTTGAAATGCCCATGGAGGTGTTGCAGACATATTCTGGAACCAACCCGCGCCCAAAGGACTTTGATCAGTTTTGGGCAGATGGGTTGGACGAAATCGCCAAGGTAAACCCCGACGTCGAGATCGTCCCTTCGGATTTCAAAACCAGTTTTGCAGATTGTTTCGACCTATATTTCAGCGGTGTTGGTAACGCCCGTATTCACGCCAAATATGTCCGTCCAAAACTTGGCAACAAACCCCACCCGGCGATCTTGCAATTTCACGGTTACGCTGACAAAATTGGCGACTGGGCGGACGGGCCAATGCTCGCTTTTGCAGCCCAGGGGTTCAGTTATATTGGTATGGATTGTCGCGGCCAAGGCGGTGGATCACAAGATACGGGCATTGTGCAAGGCAATACTTTGCGCGGCCATATTGTTCGGGGGTTGAACGACGCGATCTCGGGTCGCCCACAAAATCTGTTGTTTCGAAATGTCTTTCTGGACACCGTTCAGATCGCCAGAATCGTTATGGATATGGATGATGTGGATGCGGCCCGCGTTGGTGCATGGGGCGGCAGTCAGGGCGGTGGTCTGAGCGTCGCCTGCGCCGCACTAGAGCCGCGTATTAAACGGATCGCCCCACTGTTTCCGTTTTTGTCAGACTTCAAACGGGTCTGGGAAATGGATCAGGCAAAGGACGCGTACTTTGAGCTTCAGGACTGGTTTCGCAGAAATGACCCCTTGCATGAAAGGGAAGAGGACGTGTTCAACGCCCTTGGCTACATCGACATTCAGCATTTGGCGGAACGCCTGAAATGCGATGTGCTGTGGCGGATGGGGCTGATGGACACTGTCTGCCCACCTTCAACACAGTTCGCAGCCTATAACAAAATCACGGCGCCAAAACGATTGGAAATCTACCCGGACTTTGGCCATGAGAAATTGCCGCTCTCATATGATCACTTGTTTAATTTTATGTGCGAACTATGACGCTTGCTGACGTGTTTTAGGCACGTACGCCACGCAATCCAATTCAAATTTTAGCATGGTGCCCAACACACCGACAATCGTGCTACGGGTTGGGACGGGTTGTGAAAAGTATTCAGCATAAATCTTGTTGTACTCGGCGAGATCACTTTGTTCAGCAACATAGGATTTGACATTTATTACATGATCCAGCGTCAGACCACCCGCTTGCAATACAGCTCGCAGATTTTCGATGGAGCGACGCATCTCTTGTTCAAACGTGCCTGAAATGATCGCGCCACTTTCCGCATCAACCGAAGCCTGTCCCGACACGAACATTAAATCCCCCGCAATGATGGCCGGTGTGAAAGGTAAGCCAGATTTAGCACCTTCGTTAATCAATTTAAGCATGTGAATTCACTTTTCTGTCTGGAATTTATGGTTTAAATGTTGCCGGATAGATATGCTGCACAATGTCAGATTGTCGGTTGGCGAGATTTTCATAAATCTGCGGCAAGACCTGCCCCATCCAGTCCGCTGAATCTACAACGAACCCTGGGCGTGCTGAATCCAACCCAAAGCCATAGATTCGGATGTTTTTTTGCGACCAATTTTCAATCAAATCGCGCCAGTTGCGGTGCACATAGCCACAAACCACATCAGGCTGAAATTCTTCAATTGCGGTTTGCAAGGCAGACGTATTCTGCGCGCCGGACTCCTGATCGACATTGATTATCAAGGTTTCGGCATTTAGATCGAGCTCGCTGTGCGTCTTTTCAAATGCCAGCCGGCGGGCGGACTGCTCTGGGGAGGCGATTTCAGAATCTAGATATAAATATTTCAGGTTTTGGCCTTGAAATTTCTTGAACATATCAAAAAATGGCGACGTAAAATCCAATTTGAAACTATGCAGCCCCTCAGCTTCTCTCAACACATCTATCAGGCTAATTTGACTGGTAGTTTCTCGCAAACTCATGATATTTGTTTCGTCGGTGATCCCGGTCAAGATCACCGCATCAAGCGCATCCCAAATGTTGGTGGGCATCGCGTTATGGGTGAAGCTGCCCAGAATAAATTCATGCCCATCAGAAACAACACCTTTTTCGATAGCAATAACCATTCTTGTATAAAAGGCGTTGTCAAATATTCCTCCGCCGACAATATCGCGATTATAGAAAAATCCGATCCGCCAATGCGCCACAGCCCAAGGGGTATCTACAAGAAATGAGCCCTTGCCAACTTGACGGCGGATGATGCCATCTGCTTCCAGATCTTTCAGTGTTTTGATTACGGTGATAAGCGAAAAATCGCAAAACTTGATAATTTCATTTTGCGATTCAATTTTGTCGCCCGCTTTTAGGCCACGGGTTTTCCAGCGCCTAAAAAGAGTGGTGCGCAATTGCAAGTGACGAGGAGAAAGTTGTTTGCTCAAAACGGTGCATCCCATGACATTTGGCTGGCGACAATGCCACCATCAATATATAACATTTGACCGGTAATATAGCTCGCCTCAGGGGAAGCAAGAAATATCGCTGCGCCACCAATGTCCTTTGGAGTACCAATTTTTCCAATTGGAATTTGCGCCCGCAACACGTCCCTCACTCCGGGCCGGTCAAGCCCCGCTTTGGTCAAATGGGTTTCCACTATCCCTGGACCGATGCCATTGACCCGGATACCCCGTTCAGCAAGCGACACCGCCAACGAGCGCACCATCATCAATATTGCGCCTTTTGTACTGTCGTAGATAACGCTGTTTTTTTCGGCAACGTGGGAATTCGTTGAACCGACGCAAATAATCGACGCATCCTTTTGCTCTGGTGCAATGGTGGCTGCAAAAGCCTGCGCCGCAAATAAATATCCCTTTACGTTGAGATCAAACGCCCGATCATACATCTGTTCATCTAGGTCGCCAAATTCGCTATCGGTAAAAGTGCCAGCATTGTTTACAAGCACATCCAGCTTACCAAGGGCGCGATGGGCTTTTTCAATTAATGCCTGAGCACCTGCTGCGGTTGATAAATCTGAGCGGATAAAATGCACCTCAGTCAATTCCCCCAGCTTTTGCATTGCATCACTGTTATCTTCGTGCGAATTGATGACCAGCCTTGCGCCTTTTTTGGCAAATGCTTCGGCAATGGCGTAGCCAATCCCCTCAGTTGAGCCCGTCACACAAACACATTGTCCCGCCATATTTGTACCCTTGAATTATATTAAT
>JAJRRG010000260.1 GCA_024279675.1 Alphaproteobacteria bacterium | reverse complement strand
CGAAAACGCGATATTACAATTAAGCGCGAACTTTCTGAAAATAGCGCAGGGGTCCGGGTGATGACAGTTCATGGGGCCAAGGGCCTTGAGGCCCCCATTGTTATTCTTGCCGATGCCACAAGCAATATCGTTAAGAGCGGGCCTATATATTTTGGCAAAAGGGCAACCCCATTACTTACTCACGCGGGCAGTAAAGAATTGCATACCTCAGAAACATTGGAGCAGTTTCGCACACCCGCTCGGGACAGGGAAAGCGCTGAATATTGGCGCAAACTCTATGTGGCCATGACGCGGGCAGAGGACGAACTCTACATCACCGGGTTTAAGCCTGAACCGACAAAAACTCCAGAATTAACCTGGTATGGGGCGCTTAAGGAAGCGTTAGAACCAGTTTCGATTGAAGTGGATATCCAAGGGCAAACAGCAAAAGGCCTATGCTTCCCCAGTGAAATTGTTGCCCCTGCAAAAATTGTTGAGCGAGAAACCGCGCTCCCCCTTAAGACTGATATTTCAAAAATTATACCCGTGCCGGCCTACAAACCTGTGCAGAGCATTCGCCCCTCGATGGCCAGAACACACAAGAGTGTTGACGCCTACGAAACAAAACAGGAGCAAACTGAAACTGCGCGCGAAGAGGAAATCATTGCCGATAAGGGGGACATCGCGCGCCTTGAGGGCCTAGCTTTGCACGCTTTGCTACAATATTTGGCCCCCCTTGAGGCTGACAGGCGACATGAGATTGCCTCAAGCGCTTTACTGCAATTATTGCCCGATCATCCCTCATCACATCAAGCCATACGCGACAAAGCCCTGTCTGTTCTCTCCGGGCCCGATGCAAAATTATTGTTTGGGGCAAATTCGCGCGCAGAATTGCCGATCTTTGTTCTGGGGAAAAAAGATCAAAAGCCTGTGCAAATTATCGGGCGCATTGATCGCACTATTATCACCGACGATGAGGTGTTGTTGGTAGATTTCAAATCCAACGCCACCCCGCCACAAAATGAGCAACAGGTGAGCGCTGCGTATCTGACCCAGATGGGACTGTATTTAAGATGCGGGCGAAAATTGTTCCCGCAACACAAAATATCTACCGCCCTTTATTGGACGAGCACTCAAAATTTGATGCCCCTACGTAACGAACACTTGCTAGAAATCACGTCTGCCTTCAATATAATTTGAAGCCCTTGAAACTCACCCCGACTCTTTCTAATTATGTATATAACAGTATTTGCTAATGAAAGGCTTTTGCCATGACAATTAAAATAACCGACGCTGATTTCGACGAACAAGTTCTTAAATCCAAAGAGCCCGTCCTTGTGGATTTTTGGGCTGAATGGTGTGGCCCCTGTAAGGCAATCGGCCCGATGCTTGAAGAGTTATCCGGCGAGTTGGAAGGCAAAGTCAAAATTGCCAAACTCAACATCGACGAAAATCAAAACACCACCATTAAATATGGCGTGCGCTCGATCCCAACCATGATCCTGTTCAAAAATGGCGAGGCCGTTGATATTAAAGTGGGCGCAGGCACACCCAAAGCGGGCATGGCTAAATGGCTTGAAAGCCACGTTTAAGTCAGTCTATGAATTGATTTTTCAAAACGCCGTCGAACATGGGCTTTCCCTACAGAGGGTTCTTCCTATTTCGGCGGCGTTTTATTTTGTGCGAGCGCATCACCCACTAAATGCAATGAGCCACAAATAAGAATACGTGCGTTAGTGACTTTTTTGGCGTCATCCAAGGCAGTAATAATCGACTTATGCCCGAAGGCCTGAAATCCCATGCCCTTTGCTATTTCTGCCAGATCCGTCGGGTCCCATGATTGGCGTTGATCCAAAAGCGGCACCGTAAAGATCGTCGGAGCCAAGGTTTTGAACTGGCGCAAATACCCCTTCATATCCTTGTTGGCATAGGCCCCTAAAATCAAGACGAGCGGCTTATTGTCCCCGGTCATTGCTTGCAACGCATCGGCTAAAACCTCAGCACCCCCAACATTGTGACCCCCATCAAGCCAGAGCTCCTGATTTGTGTTCAGCCTATTGAAAAGCTCGCCTTTTTTGAGGTGCATTAACCGACCCGGCCATGTCACGTTTTTCAAACCCTTGGCGATTTGCTCATCGGTCACGGGCAGATCAAAGTGGCGAACCGCCGCAATAGCCAAGGCCGCATTGTCCGTTTGAAAATTTCCTTTCAGGGCGGATTGGGGCAAATCGAGCAAGCCTTTTTCATCCTGATAGGTAAAACGGCCAAACTCTAGATAGCCTTGAAAGTCCTGATTGGCATATTTGGGTTCAACCCCAAGTTTTTGCGCTTCAATTTCAATTGCCTCCCGCCCCGCATCTGACTGCACCCCGACAACTGCCTTTGACCCGGCTTTTAATATCCCGGCTTTCTCACGGGCAATCTGAGCCACATCCGAGCCTAAAAATTCCACATGATCGATAGAGACAGGGGTAATCACGGCACCTAGCGGATTGAGCACAACATTGGTTGCGTCAAAGCGTCCCCCCAGACCCACTTCCAGCAACAAATAGTCCGCTTTGACTTGGCTAAACAACAGGAACGCCGCCACAGTTGTTATTTCAAAATAAGTTATGGGTCGCCCAGCATTTACTTCTTCACAAACTCGCAACGCCTCATTGAGACGCTTTGAAGTAACAAACTTACCCGACAGTCGAATACGTTCGTTAAACCGAACCAAATGGGGTGAATTGTAGACGTGAACTTTTTTTTCCGCCGCTTCCAGAAAGCTGCGCAAATGGGCAATCGTTGAGCCCTTGCCATTGGTTCCAGCCACATGAATGACGGGGGGCAAATTGTCTTGAGGCCGTCCCAATTCATCAAGCAACCGAACCACCCGATCAAGTTTAAGATCGATAAGTTTATTGGGATGCAAGTGCAAGAGACGTTTTAAGATTGTATCGGTGCGGCTCACTCCGCGTGTGCTGCCTCTGTCAGGGCAGATTGCACTTCAACATTTTCGACCTTGGGTATTGGGCTTGAGATCGCACCCTCAGATACGGGTGCTTTGGTGAATATGCCGACAAGTGAGCTGATCGTATCACGTAAATTATGACGATGCACGACCATATCAACCATGCCATGTTCATGCAGATATTCCGCCCGTTGAAAACCTTCGGGCAATTTTTCGCGGATTGTTTGTTCAATAACGCGCGCCCCGGCGAAGCCAATTTGCGCCCCCGGTTCTGCAATCTGCACATCGCCTAACATGGCATAGGATGCTGTAACGCCTCCGGTTGTCGGATTGGTCAGAACCACAATATAGGGTAGCCCTGCTTCCTTGAGCATTTGCACGCCAATGGTTGTACGTGGCATTTGCATCAGGGATAAAACCCCCTCTTGCATCCGGGCGCCCCCCGAAGCTGTAAACATGACAAAGGGAAGTTTGTGCTCAACAGCCTGCATCATGGACGTTAAAATAGCTTCCCCAGCGGCCATGCCAAGGGAACCAGCTCTAAAATCAAAATCCTGAACGCATGCGATTAATTTGTGGCCCAGAACGTGCCCTTCCCCGGACAAAATGGCGTCGTCCATGCCGGTTCTGTTGCGATCATCACGAAGCTGGTCCGAATATTTCTTGGCCGCTCTGAACTTAAGCGGATCCTGAGGGGTTTTACCAAAGGTGATTTCCTCATAAATCCCCCCGTCAAAAAAGCTGGCCAATCTGTCCCGTGCCTTAATGCGCATATGATGGCCGGAGCCGGGAACAACCCATTGGTTGGCCTCTAAATCCTTATAGAACACCATTTCGCCAGAAACCGGGCACTTGACCCACAAATTATCAGGACTTTCCTTTTTATTCAGGAAGGAACGGATCTTGGGTCGCACAACATTATCAATCCAGTTCATAGCGCTCTTTTCTTCATTTTAGTGTCGGCAGTTCATATAATATAGGTATTGTTCAACCAACTTATCAGGTCAACAAGGCAATCGTAAAGCCTTTGTCTTTGCTATAATTCTATTCGCCCTTGGCGATTTTAAGCTCTAGCGCGGCGAACACCCTCAGCTAAGGACGCAACAAGATCATGGACCGCCCCGATTGTGGTTGCGCTTGCCTTGCCCTCAACAAGGGACGTCGCGACTGCGTTGACCAACGCTGTGCCAACAACGACCCCGTCCGCATCACGCCCGATCAAGGCGGCATCCTCAGCGGTTTTTATACCAAAGCCAACGGCCACGGGCAGATCAGTTTGTGCTTTTATGCGCGTGACGGCTTCCCCGACCGCCTTGTAATTGGAAATAGCCGCACCGGTGACGCCGGTCATTGAGACATAATAGACAAAACCTGAAGTGTTTTGCAGCACCAGTTTCAGGCGGGCGTCATGGGTTGTGGGCGTGGTCAGGCGAATAAAATTCAAACCGGCTTTGAGGGCGGGAATGCACAATTCTTCATCCTCTTCAAACGGCAAATCAACGATGATCAAGCCATCGACCCCGGCCTCTTTCGCGTCCGATAAGAATTTTTCCGCCCCATAGGAATAGAGCGGGTTGTAATATCCCATCAAAACAATCGGGGTATCCGCATCATTCTTTCGGAAGTTTTTGACCATACCCAAGGTGGTTTTAAGCGTATGCCCATCCGCCAAAGCCCGTTGCCCCCCCAATTGAATGGCGACCCCGTCGGCCATGGGATCGGAAAAAGGCATGCCCAACTCAATCAAATCGGCTCCCGCAGCGGGAAGCCCGTCCAGAATGGCTTGGCCAGTAGCTAAATCTGGATCACCAGCGGTAATAAATGTCACCAGCGCCGGACGTCTCTGTTCAGCACAAGCGGCAAATCTTTTGGCGATACGTTCACTGGTCATAGTCGTTTCGTCCCATATTTCACTCAAAAATCTGTAAGTGGATGTAGGGGGCTGATCGGTTTAATGTCAACCGATCCGAACGGGGACGAGGATAAAACCATTGGTTTTAATACAATTAAATTTGAGGCTATCAAAGCCTCAACGCTGTTCCAATTCCTTGACCCGAAAATTGAGGCGATCAATTTCGTCCTGCATGCGGAAAAAATCTTCTTCCATTTCAGTATCCATTTGCTCGCCATTGCGAGATTTCATCCAATACATGATGATGCCAGTTGCCGAAGAAATCGCCACAATTGCCACAATCATTTCAAACGGACTATCCATACTAGTTCCTCCACATTTTGTTTGATAAACAATATATGAGAACACAAATTCATGGTTTCAAGGCCTATAGAGAATTTAGAACTTTACGCCTAAATGCTTGCCAACCGTATCCACATCCTTGTCCCCACGCCCCGAAAGACAAAGGACAATTGTTTGGTCCTTATCCATGGTGGGGGCGAGTTTTATGACCTCAGCCAATCCGTGGGCGCTTTCCAGTGCCGGCAAAATGCCCTCAAGTTTGGCGCAAAGCTGAAACGCCTCAAGCGCTTCATTGTCGGTAATGGGCACGTAGGTCACCCGGCCACTATCCTTGAGAAATGAGTGTTCTGGCCCCACGCCGGGATAATCAAGCCCAGCGGAAATGGAATGGCCCTCGAGGATTTGCCCGTCATCATCCTGAAGCAGGTAGGTACGATTGCCGTGCAAGACACCCGGACGGCCCCCCGTCATGGAGGCGGCATGTCCGTTTTCCACATCAATACCGTGGCCGCCCGCTTCTGCGCCGTACATTTTTACATCAGGGTCGTCTAAAAACTCATGGAACAGGCCGATAGCGTTGGAGCCCCC
The DNA here is from genome assembly GCA_024279675.1 of Alphaproteobacteria bacterium. GTDB lineage: Bacteria > Pseudomonadota > Alphaproteobacteria > Rhizobiales > Devosiaceae > DROE01. Next base: position 1,547 of record JAJRRG010000260.1, on the reverse strand, counting down.
GCCAATACAGGCCACCAGTGCATCCGGTGTACCCCCTTCTTTTTGTGCAAATTGTTCTCGCAATTCAGCGCCGATGATGGATTGGAAATCGCGCACCATTGCGGGATAGGGGTGGGGCCCCGCCGCTGTACCAATTAGGTAGTAAGTGTCATCCACATTGGCGACCCAATCGCGCAACGCTTCGTTCATGGCGTCCTTTAAGGTGCCTGCTCCGGCGGTTACCGGAACAATTTCAGCGCCTAATAGTTTCATCCGAAATACATTGGGCGCCTGGCGTTCAACATCTGTTGCCCCCATATAAACCACGCAGGGCAAACCAAAGCGCGCGCAAACGGTGGCCGTGGCTACCCCATGTTGCCCGGCCCCGGTTTCGGCAATAATGCGCGTCTTGCCCATGCGCTTGGCCAACAGGATTTGCCCCAGACCATTATTAAGCTTGTGGGAACCGGTGTGGTTAAGTTCTTCGCGTTTGAAGAAAATTTTTGCACCCTTGAGATGTTCGCTCATGCGCTCAGCAAAATATAGGGGCGAGGGACGGCCAGTGTAATGGGTGTTCAGATCGTCCAATTCTTTGATATAGGCCGGATCAATTTTTGCCGCCGCATAGGCGTCACTTAATTCACCGATCAAAGGCATCAGGGTTTCGGCAACAAACCGACCACCAAAAATCCCAAAGCGTCCCTCCTCATCGGGGCCGTTGCGTAAACTGTTTGGTTTGGACATATTCATAGGCTTAATATTCCATAGATTTCGGTTAAGTCAGATATTGGCCTTAGCTTGCCTGAGCGGCACGGGCATTGGCAATGAATTGTTTGATTTTCTCATGATCTTTTTGCCCCGGCGCGCTTTCTACACCGGAGGAAACATCGATACCATTGGGTTGGGTGGCGGCAATTGCGTCCGCTACATTGTGCGGGTTTAGCCCCCCTGAGAGCATAAAATCCACATCCTCACCCAGAGCTTGCAATATGTTCCAATCAAATACTTTCCCAAGCCCCCCGGGTCTTGTGGCCCCTTTGGGGGCTTTGGCATCAAGCAACAGCGATGCGCCTGTATTCAGATAATCCCGCGCATTTGCCAAATCTTCAACAACGCTCACCGACAAGACTTTAATCACTTTTTGCTCGAAGCGCTTGATAATTTCACTAACAAATTGGGGAGGTTCGTTGCCGTGTAACTGAATATAATCCGGTTCCAGCGATATGATTTTTCCAATCAATGCCATATCTGGATTAACCAACACCACAACGCTTTGTGTCTGGTTTTTTGAATGACTATGCTCTGAAGCATGATTTTTTGTTCGGGAAATCAAATCGCGCATCTGCTCAAGATCAATGTGACGTGGACTTTTTTCAAAGCACATGAACCCCACCATATCCGCACCCTGGGACAGAACGAGATCCAATGTCTGGCGGGTTTTGATGCCGCAAATTTTGATCAGTAATTTTTGTGCCATGGCTATAACCAGAATTAAGCGAGGGGATGGAACTGTTTGGGGTCAGGATCTATCAAAGTTGCTTTTAGTTATTCTCAAGCAGGTGAGGATT
>JAJRRG010000020.1 GCA_024279675.1 Alphaproteobacteria bacterium | reverse complement strand
CACTATCATCAACAACTAAAACCTTGATACTCATACGTTTACCCTCTTTTGTGGTTGGCTTGCAGCCTGTTGGCCCAATCGCCGATATATTGTTTTACCCTCAAGCATATACCCCAAGGATTCTGCCTTCATGTTTTCCGAATGCCCAATGTATAAATAGGCGTCCTCATTCAACAATTGGCTAAATCTTTCAAACACTTGTGTCTGGGTTGGTTTGTCAAAATAAATGGTAACATTGCGACAAAATATGGCGTCAAACGGTCCCTTTATGGGCCAATTTTCCATCAGATTAAGCGGCTTAAATGTCATAAGGTTGCGTAAATGCGCAGGCACACGAATGGTTTCCGCTGTTGGCTTTTCAAACACAGATGCCTGAGCGGGCGACAATCCGTCCAGATCACCCGCCGAATAAGTCCCCATGGCAGCTTTGGCGATAACATCGGTATCCACATCGGTTGCCAAAATTTTGAAATCCCACGTTTTAAGTTGCGGATATTTCCCCATCAATGCCATGGCAATCGTATAGGGTTCCTGCCCCGTCGAACAACCCGCAGACCAAATCCGCAAACGTGACTTTCCGTTGCTAGATTTAAGAGAATCAGGATTTGCGATAATTTTACCCACATACTCAATCAGATGATCAAAATGATGATCTTCCCGGTAAAAACGGGTGAGATTGGTGGTCAACGCATTCACAAAAACCTGCTTTTCAGCCCGCGAAGCTTTTTTGTCCAGAAAATCAATATAGGAGGCAAAAGATGTGATATTTAACGCACGCAGAATTTTTGTAAGCCGGGAAATCACAAGGACACGTTTGGCTTCCCCCAAGGAAATACCAGCAATTTGGTATATCCGATCACGAATTTTATCAAATTCACTATCGCTGAGTTTAATTTCTACATCAGTCATAATTATCCGCCACCAATTTAGTTTTTGCCCCGGTATGCACAATACGTCTGGTTCAACACACCCGAATAAGACTTGTCTGAATTGAATATGAGGGGGTTTGTACTAATATTTATGTAAGGGAATGATAAATAAATGAATTCAGGAGGAATTTCGACTTCCCCTAAAACAATTCAATATCATCAACCGGGGGTGCAACCACTTTCTTGGCGGCCAGTACAAGTTCATCCCGTGCAACATTTTTACCAACATCAGAATCAAGGCGCTTAACAAACACGCGACCACTTACCGGCTTAAACATCACCCGGCGGGCAAAATTCCCACCCAAATCTTCCCCGGCAATTTCATACCCTTCACCCTTTAGAAACTGACGTACAAATTCAATATTATTTGCCCCAATCTCATTGAGGGACCCATTAATATTGCCGCCGCCAAACACTTTGATCACCAGATTGCCCTTTCGCCCAGTGCCTTGGCTCAACACTGAGTTTATCACCTGCTCCATGGCAAAGGCCCCATATCGGGCAGAAGCCCCATAACGATCCATGGCGGAACCGGATTGCTCAGCCAGCAAAAAATGGTTCATCCCCCCAATGGAGGCTTCCCGGTCCCAAATACACGCGCAAATACACGAGCCCAGCACAGTTGAAAGTGTCACCCGTTGGTCATTAGATACCTCACACCCCCCCTGGTTAACCGTCACGACCTTCCCCCGATCCATATCAGGACCTGAAGTATTCATAGATCTGGTTTCATGTAGAGCCGACATTAGGTGATGGCTTCCCATTGCTTGTGGAAAATACTTATGAGGTAAACTTAACGCCAACAAATTTAAGAAATTACTAACCACAACAACAACTTGCTTAAAGTTAAGCGTTTACGAAACAAGAGATTAGGATTTTGCCTCTAAGGTTTTGAACAAATCAAATGAAAGTAATTCATATGGCCATCGAAAAACTAGCCATCGAACTTGATGAAACCATTCGCCAGACCCGCGAATTAGTGGCTTCAATCAGCGATGCATTGGATGTCCTGATGAATAAAGACCTTTCAGACGCCAATGCGCGCAATGAAGCCACCAATCAAATCATGATAGGCCTTCAGGCTCAGGATCGTATTGAACAACGGTGCGCCAATATAATGTCTGCCATGACCCAAATGAGCAAATGTAAAGTTTCATTTGACGAAGATGCCTGCGACCATGTTTGGAACAATCTGAGTATGGACGAACTTGCAAAGCCCGAAATGTCAGGCATTTCAGCCCGCATGGCCCACGGGGAAGTCGACCTGTTTTAGATCGCTGAACAACGTTCATACATCGTGACTTTAAGTTTGGATTTATTCTTAACTACAACGAAAAACGCCAGTCACAGGACTGGCGTTTAAGGCATAAATATACGTCTTTTCAAAATCGGACAAACATGTACTAAAAGCGTACCAAACACGTAACCCTTTAGGTCTCAGTTTTAACCACCGAAACAATCGCATCCAGATCAATCAACCCAACCATTTTATTATCGTGGGTGACAATACCATTGAGCAATTCTGAATCCATAGAATCCCCTTCAGGAACTTTGTGCACGTCCTTCTTTGAGATGGTCAGAATATCTGAAACCGCGTCCACAAGAACCCCGACCCATTTTTCACCCACCGACATAACCACAACCACATGGTTTTTCGTTGTGTTGGTAAGGCCATCGCCAAATCGTGCCCGAAGATCAAAAATCGGCACGATCGTCCCACGCAAATTTATCACGCCGCGCACATAATCCTGAGTATTGGGTAAGGGGGTTGCCCCATTCCATGCCCGAATTTCGCGCACCGTGGTAATCTCCACCCCATAAACTTGTTCGCCAATCATAAAGGCAATCAATTGCATGGAATTACCCAATTCAATATCGTGCTGATCCGAGTCGTCTCTGGCTTCAAGCGCATCCATATTTTTCACTTCCCCCGCGTTTTTCTACGCGGCTGTTTTTTGCTCTGGAGCTACTTTTAGCCCCGGCACATCTACAATTAAGGCAACATGACCATCCCCAAGAATTGTCCCGCCCGCAATGCCGGCAATGCGCTGGAAATTTTCCTCCAGGCTTTTGATCACAACTTGCTGCTGGCCAATAATCTCATCAACGATAAGGGCAATTTTCATACTTCCCTCACCCTCGCATAGGACAACAAATCTCTCGTCCTCTGGTACTTTCGTCGTCATTTCAAACCGCGTGACAAGATCAATAACCTGCACATATTCCCCGCGAATCTGCAAAACTCGGCGGCCACTTGGCGCAAAACCAAAATCCGCCCGTTCGCACTGTATCGTCTCCACAATGGAACTCAGTGGAATGACATAGGGCCCATCACCGACCTCAACCAGCATCACATCAAGCACCGCCAGCGTCAGAGGCAGACGCAATGTCATACGCGTGCCTTTGCCCGGCGCTGAACGCACATGCACCGAGCCACCGATCTTTTTGATGTTGGAGATCACGACATCCATGCCAACACCACGGCCCGAAATGTCAGAAATACCATCGGCGGTGGAAAATCCGGGGGCAAAAACCAACTCATCAATCTGCTCGTCACTCAATTGTTGATCTGGACCAACAACCCCGCGTTCACGGGCTAAATTGAGCACCCGCTCGCGATTAATCCCCGCCCCATCATCTTCAACGGCAATGATAATATTGCCCCCGGCCTGTTCCGCAGAAAGGCAAATAATACCCTGCTCAGGCTTGCCCGCCGCAAGCCGTTTTTCTGGGGTTTCAATTCCATGATCAGCTGAGTTCCTGATCATATGGGTCAAAGGGTCGCTAAGCTGTTCAATAATCGTCTTATCAATTTCGGTGTGTTCACCCACCATTTCAAGGCGGATTTTTTTGTCTGTTTTCTTCGCCAGCTCTCTAACCAAACGCGGCATCCGCGAAAATACAGATTTCACCGGTTGCGCCCGAATGGCCATTACCGCATCCTGCAAACCCCGTGTGGTTTGGGCCAAAACTTCAACGCCACGTACCAATTCCTGATACTGCGCTTTAAGCCGATCGTCCATTTGCTGGTTGAGCATGGATTGGGTGATCACCAATTCACCCACCATGTTTACCACCCGGTCAACCTTGTCCAAGTCCACGCGAATAGACTGAACCGCCGGCGCTTTACCGCTGTTTTTTTCAGGTTTTTTGGTTTTCTCCTGAGGCTCTTTTACCTCCGCCACCGGGGCCGAAACAGGCGCAGGGGTTGGTTCTATGGAAGCCGCCAGATCAGCAAAACTTATATCAGCTTCTTCTTCCTCTTGGGCGTCTTCAGCGCTCGCCGCTAAGGCCAAATCAGGAACTAATGCCGCACTCGCGTCCTCAGCCGGTGCGCTGGTTTGATCAGGTGTTTCAGCGGTTTCACTAAAGCCAACCAAATTTGTATCCGCATCCGCATCTGCCATCACATGAGAAATAGCTAGATCACAATCTCCCTCAACAAACTCAAAGACTTCCTCTAGACTCTCTTTGGTTATCTCGTCCCCATGCACTGATATTTCCCATGCACAATAAACACCAAAAGGTTCAAATCCTGAGAGGTCAGGCAGATTTATAAGCTTGGCAACAATCTCAACCTGTCCCAAAGTGTTAAGCTCTCTAAACAAAAGCAAGGGATCATTGGCCCGCTCGTAAAGGGCATAATGGGGGGTAAATTCAATTTTCCAAAAACGCGCCCCCGTTTCCATTGGCGCCTGCTCAAAACTGTCGCCTTCTTCAACCGCTAAACTATCATCTGGGGAGGTTTCAGCCGTCGATGCGTCGTCACCAACATTGACCATCACCGGGGTAAACTCAATGTCGAAGTCTTCCATGGACTCCGCATCATCTTCCCCACTCAACATCTTAAATCGAGCTAATTCCTCTTCCCCAAAATCCGAAGCAAGCTCTTCCCCATCCTGCGCCGCGCCAACAAAATCAGCCACAAGATCAATCGAGCGAATGCAAAGCGTTACAACCTCATCGTTCAACTCAACCCGACCATCGCGCACAAAATCAAGCAGCGTTTCAAACGAATGGGCAAACTCAACCAATTGATTAAATCCGAACGCCCCCGCGCCCCCTTTAATAGAATGGATTGCGCGAAAAACCGCATTTAGCCGTTCCTCACTGCGATCGCCCTCTTCAATTACTGTGAATTCCTCTTCCAAATCCGACAAAAGTTCCGAACATTCTTCGAAATATGTGGCTTTGAATTCGTCTAATTCGCTCATGTGTAATGCCGATTCATTAGATATAATTTTAGTGTAAAAGCCAAGGTCTAGTGCACAACCCGATTAATCACAGAGATAAGCTTTGCCGGGTCAAACGGTTTAACAATCCAGCCCGTTCCCCCCGCAGCCCGACCCAGATCACGTTTGTCCTGGGAGGTTTCGGTGGTCAAAATCAAAATGGGCAAGCT
>JAJRRG010000019.1 GCA_024279675.1 Alphaproteobacteria bacterium | reverse complement strand
CACCTGCGTATAGGGGAACGAATAATCTTCTGCGACAACGGCTAAACTACGATAGCCTTTTTCGTTGTAGATATACTCGCCCAGACCAGCCATCCATTGTGCGCCCTCCGTTGAAAAGCGGAAGAAGTTTTCGGATGGATCCCGCAGGGTTGTATCCTGCGCCGCAGACGAACCGTTAATAAAGGTCACATTGGGTTGGGTCACGGCATAGTCTTTGACCGCAAGCCCTTCAGAGCCGGACAAGGGGCCAATTAGGATTTGCACCCCATCCTGTTCCACCAGTTTACGGGCGGCGCGAATGGCACTGTCAGGGGACGCGTCAGATGAGCCGGTAATTAGCTCAATGGTCATGCCGCCTGCTGTGTAATTGAATTCTTGCAATGCCAGTTCAACACCGCGAATCCCATCTTCGCCCAGCACCGTAAAAGCACCCTCAAGGGTGGCGAGGCCACCCATTTTAATCGTGCCCTGCGCTTGTGCAGGGATCGCCACGGACGTGGCCATGGCAAGTGCCATAAGCCCGGTCACGAGACCGGTTTTTAGGTTTATCATTAGTAGTTCCTCCGTTTTGGTTTAGTTTTTAGATTTCCAGTCTGTAGTGTCGTCAAAATTATTCAGCTTTCTCTGGCTCTGGCGTCTTTACAGGCGGGGGAGTTTTGCCAAGACGCGTAAACCGGGCGCGTAAGCGTTCCCAAATCCCCAACATTCCGTCGGGGGACAGGAAAACGATCAATAGAAATACTCCGCCAATAACGGTGTTGAACCGTTCGCGATCAATCAGGTCGATGGCAAAATTTTCCAACAGCACAAAGGCGATGGCACCAATGAAGGGGCCTATGGGGCGCTTTAATCCTCCCACCACAGCAATAACCAGAATGTCGATGGCCACATCCACTCCGATGGAACCCGGCGATATACGCCCGTTAAACCACACCAGCATTACTCCGGCGGTTCCCGCAATTATCCCCGACAGGAAATAGGCAAAAACCCGAATTGCGGCGACGCTATAACCAAGGGCATTCATGCGGCGCGGATTGTCCCGCACGGCTTGTAAGGTCAGCCCAAATGTGGAGCGCGACCCGTAAAGTACGGCAAAATAAAACGTCGCAGCAATGGATAGGGTTAGATAATAAAATGGTACCGGGTCACGCCAACTCACCCCAAAAACCGACGGCGGCGACACACCGGCAAACCCATTAAATCCATTGAAAAGTTCATAATTTTGGCGGGTGAAATAAAAGAACGCAACAGCAATGGCCAGCGTAATCATGATCGTATAAATGCCCTCAGTACGCACCGCAATTGCCCCAATCAAAGCGCTAAACAATGCGGATATAAAAATAACCAGCGGCACTAATATCCAAATGGGCCAATCAAGCCCGTGCACACCCGCACTGTTGGTGCCAAATATCGCAATCATGTACCCCGCGAACCCAGCCACCGTAAGCTGGGCCAAGCTCACCATGCCCCCATAACCGGCAAGCATCATCAAGGACAAAGCAACGGTGCCTAAAAGCAGTGAATACGCCCCGATCTGAAAGGTGAAAAAGTCCGAAGTGAAAAACGGGTAAGCGAGCAAAAACACCCCAAGGATAATCTGCACTGGGCCAACCTGTTGCCGCCAGAAATTTTGCGTGTTGTTTTCCATGATTTACGACTTCCCCATGAGGCCCTGGGGCCGCACGGCCAAAACCGCAATCATGATGATGAAGGTAATTACAACCCCATAGGTTGGAAAATAGGCAAGGCCGAACTGCTCAGCCAACCCGATGAGTAACGCACCAATCGCCGCGCCCGTTATTGACCCCATCCCCCCCACAATGACCACAACCAGTGAGGCGAGCAAATAGCGGATATCTTCCCCGGGTGAAATGGATAGCGCAGTGCCGCCAACGACACCAGCAAAACCGGCCAGCCCCGCTCCTATGGCAAAAACCAAGGCAAATATGAGTTGCACATTCACACCCGAAGCGGCCAGCATGTCGCGGTCATCAACCCCCGCCCGGATCATCATGCCAATCTTGGAACGATTTAAAAACAACCACAGGGCCAAACCTACAAAAATTGCAGCGACCAACATGAAAATGCGAAAGGTGGGGTATTTTAGAAACACGGCATCTCCACTGGAGCGAATGGCGGTGATAATCGGCAATTGCGTGGCCCCATAGAGCCATTCGGGGGGTGAAAACTGATAGGTATTACCCGTCCACATGGCCAGCATCAAATCTGCGGCCACAATGGATATGCCAATTGTCACCAAGGTCTGGCGTAAATCATCCCCCTGCATACGCCGGAACACCAGCATTTGCATGGCGACACCAACAAACATCAAGGCCACAAAAGAAGCGCCCAAACCAAAGAACCAATTACCCGTAAGCTCGGCCACTTCATAACCGATATACCCCCCGAGCAAATACATGGACCCGTGGGCCATGTTGACGTTACGCATCAGGCCAAAGACCAATGTGAACCCACTGGCAACCAAAAAATACAGGCCCGCAAGGGTGATGCCATTGAACAATGTGTTGACGAATACTTTTTTACGGCCAATGGCATCCACAAGCCAATCGGGCCAAACGGCAAAGATCAACCCAACCACAAGGGCAATACCAATCAACCCCATAAGAGAAGCAAGAGGTCGTTTTTCAAGCAAACCTCTCATGGATAAATCACCTCGCGATACATTACCCTGCAGCGCGACGCCCAATTGAAAGGGCAAAATTCAAATCGCAAGCTTACCGCCTGAGCATGCACGGTTTGTGCACAAATCGTTTTGTGGGTAAAAATGAGCACCGATAATCCTCCCTTGCCTGCGCCACCAAAAAAATATGTATTCAGAAATGCCCCAATCCTTGCCATGTGTTCCAGTGTGTTCCAGTGTGTTCCAGTGTATTCCTGTGACTTTTCTGGATTAATGGGCTAGTGAAGCATTGAACAAGTTTTGATTTCAGGTAAGTATCGCAGTTGCGAAAATTGGGTAATAATGGGTAATATTTAAGATGAATGAGTATTCTCTTTTACGGTGGGAAATTTTTAACCCGCCTATTGACGCAAAACTACCTCTAGGCATACTCACGTTTTCCCCGGCATTTACTCACCCCAACATACCCACGGAAGCCCTTATGTTGTTGCCCAAAACCCAATGTACCCACGGCCTATTGCGCACTATCGAGGCTCATCCAGATATTGCGCAAAACTGCATCGTGGGACTGTTTGTAACCGACCCATTTTTGAACCTACCGAGAATCGCAAGGGACTTAATGAACATTGGCGTGCAATGGGTCACCAACCTCCCCACAATTTCCCAGCATGAGGAAGAGTTTAGCACTCTGGTTGATGATGTTGGCTTTGGGGTTAAGGCAGAGATGGCGGCTCTGATCCAACTTGCCAATGCGGGCATGAAAACCATGGCCAGCGCGAGTAATGTTTCGGACGCCGCTGTCATTATTTCAGCAAACCCGGATGCTGTTTTTGTGTTACCGTCCTTGAGAAACTTGAGCGCAGGTTTCACCTCATTGACAACGCGTACCCTACGGTTGAAATCCATGCGCGAAGCCTTAGGGCGACATGGGTATGCTGGCCCGGTGATGGGTTTACTTGAACGCGAGGAGGCTGAAAAACCCAGAACATCCTATGCAATGGGTGGAGCCATATTGAGGCCCCAAGAGTTGCACATTCCAACTTAAAGCATGTCGCGTTCGATAGTATTCACGCGACCTGCTTTATCCGCATTAGACCTCACGCCGGTGGGCTGGTTGTTTTCGCGTGTCTCCCAAAACCGCTGCACACTTTTCACGAGACACGCTTTAACAAAGTCAGGGCGAACTAGAATAGCGCCACAATCATGCACTTAATCCATATTTCTGGATCTTGTTATAAAGTGTCTTGCGGCTAATCCCTAGGGCTTTTGCAGTTTTGGAGCGATGGAACCCATTCTTCCACAGGGCTTCAACCAGTTTTGCTTTTTGCGAACGTTCCTCTGGATAACCAGATTCAAGCCCCTGTTTTATCTGATTGAGCAACGCTTCAATCTGTTCCGCCCCAACAATGTCTGATGTTTTCCCCAGCGTAATATGGGCGGATAATGTTCGTAATTCATCCTCATTCCCCGGCCAATCATGGGTCACCAAAGCTGCATCGCGGCATCGGATATGCAAGGGGCATTGTCCAACGCCACACCTGCCTGCTCGATCTGATTTTGCAAAAGTGCGGGGATATCCTTGGCCCTTTGGGCAATTGTGGGCATGGTTATGTGCCAATCACGCAAAACCATAGCTAACTCATCAATCAAGCTAACGGGAAGTTCTTCGCTTGAGTTTTGTGTCAGCACAAACACAAGCCGGGGCGTTACCGCACGGCGTTGTCGCGTCCCTGGCAATGTGTAACTGCCCTCTTTTATGGCCCGTGCCAGCCTCAATTGGGAGCGAGGGGACAGACGCTCAGGAGAATGGATAACCAGCAACGCAACGCCCTCATCGCCCAGAGCACCAATACGTCGTGTATCTTCCTGTGTCGTGGCGCCAAAGATACGGCGACCGGCAGCCCCGAACTTGTCCTGTCCAGCGGGGTCAATCGATTGAATTTCCCCCTCCCCGATTCTTGGGTTCAACCCATTCAGGGTTGGCGTCACATCAGCCCCCACAGGCCGGGTCAGCAGGACAGGCATCTGTGCCTCGCTCAATGTGCGCAACTTGGACAAATACGATAATTGAGCCGTCGACGTACCAACAAAACCAAATTTCTCCGCCCATGTTGCGAGTTCTTCTGCTTCCTCATCACGGGTCTGATTATGTTGCAAAGCGAATTTGTAGGAGGCGATTTGTTCGGCAATGGAGGCTTCCAGCGGCAGACGCTCAATAGTTGAGCCGCCCACATATCCATCAAGAGGCGCAACTTGCAGCACACGCCCCAAATCCTGTGCTGTCACAACCGGCCCCCCTTCAAGTAGGAATTTTACGTCGGGGTGCAGACGCTTCACGAAACGACCAAATTCACGGGCAACAATTGCCGCTTCCTCAAGGGATTGACGCTTACGATGGCCAAAAGCGCCCCCGGTGTTCCAGCCAAAGTTAAGCAATATCATATCAAGTTGCGCTTCACAGGCGAGGCGCGCCTGGGCACGGCTGGCACAATAGAACAGACCTGTTAGACCCAGCGTCTGCACCTCAGCCAAAATTTCCACCTCGCGGGCAACGCCACGATCAGCACGGGCCAGAATGTGCTGAAAACTAGTCGGGTAATGAATTGAGGTGGGAAAATTCACAGCCCCTGCAAACCCCATGTCCTGCACCCGCATGGCAATTTCTTTAGGATTGGCGTCACTCCCCCAACAATCCACGCCTAGAAAGACCGGAATTTGTGTCTGACTCAATACCTCATTGACCGCAAAACTTTCGGTCAATTCGCGCGCATCTTTTATCGGCAACATTCCAGCAACCGATGGCGCGCCCATATTGCGCATGCGCCCGGCATTAATCGCCAACAGAAAATCTGCGCCCCCGCGTTCAGCGGCGAGGGCAACAATGCCCGACCCGACTGCGGCACCGACCAATAATTTTTTATCCATGACTTTGCCTGCTCGGGTTGCCGATGCATAGTTCCTAACCCGGATTTAACAGATTTGCCAAAAGCCGATAGGCTCCGGGCACAAGTTTTTCCAGTTGGTAGTGCAAAATCAGACTGGTGTGGGTGTGCCGTCCCTTGCCAAATGTTCCGCTAAGCAATGACCCTTTCAGAGGTTGCTCGTCCGGGTCTGCCATGGACAATAGGGGCGTATAGGCATTATCCCAGTCCGAGGCAAAATAAAGCCCACGTTCCTTTTGCCACCCCTGCCAATCCTCCTCAGTTATTGTGTTGAGCGCATTGAGCAAGGGATGATCTGGCACAAGATGGGTAATTTTTGCGTTTTCATCCGTCACCCGCCATCTGAGCGACGGCTTGCCAATGGTCAGCGGAGCCAGTGCCGATGTTTCCGGTTTCCAATTATCCCATGGGCGATGGTACAGCGTCACCAAATTGCCCCCCTCGCGCACCCAATCATGTATTTCCGCAAGCCGTTGGGCGAGAATGGGGCGCGTGCGCAAAGCAAAAATACCGATGAGAATACTATCGAATTGGCCGAAATCCACTTGTGCCAATGCCTTGTCGTCCAAACTCACAACTTCCATGCCAACGGCACGCAACCAATAATCCGTGCGATCACTCCCCCCCCCCAATGTAGGCGATCTTTGCGTTTGGCAGTGCTACATCCAACGCGCGAACATTCAAGACACACGGTTCGGGACGCACCAAGGGGCCGGTGTGTTGGTAATCCATACGATGAATGGTTTGAGCATCCTGCCCATTAAGGGGCACTGGAAAATGGTATAACCCAGCAGTTAAACCTGTATTTGGAGATAGGGTAAAATCCGTTCCATCCTGCGTGATCTCCCAACCGGATTGCGGAGTAATTTCGCATTTTGCATTGGGGGGAAATACATCACTCATTCCAACCAAAATAGGCTTGGGGGAGGACAAATTGATCAATGTCGCGCTAGGGGAAAGCGTAGCGGAATAGGCGGGCAGAACGGTCAAGTTTTCTTGCAATTCCAATGAAACACGCACGGGTTGATCCCCCTGCACCCAGCTCAACACGAGGTGTAGAGGATCGTTTGCCTGATCGGACAACCATGTATCGGGATAACAATCACTTGGGCGTGCGTTCTTTGGAACAGTAATTTCACAGGCTCCGTTTTCCCAATCGGAAACGCTCCAACCGGACGGCACGGCGACTTCAACTCTCACAGAAATGTCTGGTGCATGCAGATGAACGCTTAGACTAATTTCTTCATCCGGGCGTACCTCACTTTGTGAAAGGGTCGTGCGGCAGGTAATAGAATTGGCGAGCAGGAGAATTTTGCCTAGCTGACGTTCCTTGGCTTCAAGTCGATGGATTACTTCACCCTTGGCCCCTTCAGGACAGGCTTCTTTAGCCTCCATAATCAGTCCAAAGGCCTTAGTGCCACGGGTGAGGAGCGCATTGTCATTGGGCCAGTCGGCAATCATCGCGTCCATTTCTTCCTGAGCATCTGCAAGAAGCGCATGCAAATCTGGCGCATCGGCAAAATGGGCTAAGTCTGCAAGCGTCCGGGGCAAATCGGCAAATATGTTTGGTTCGGTTTT
>JAJRRG010000259.1 GCA_024279675.1 Alphaproteobacteria bacterium | reverse complement strand
TTGGGCGCGGTCATTTTCATTTTCTGACAAAATAAGCCGACGCAAAGCCACCATGCGCTCCTGCGAGAAAAACATATGCTCAGAGCGCGCCAAGCCGATGCCCTCCGCCCCAAAATCAAGGGCCGTTTTAGCCCCGGCAATGGTTTCAACATTTGTGCGCACGGCAATGGAACGCGTTCCGTCGGACCAATCCAGCAATCTGGATACTGCGCCCCCAATATGGGGCATTGAAAGAACTTGGGAGCCTTCAAATACTTCGCCAGAACTGCCATCAATGGTAATTCTGTCCCCTTGGGCAAAAGACTTATCGCCGATCTGACAGGTCAGGTTTTCCAGATTGATTTGCAACGTGCGCACGCCGGCAACGCAGGGTCGCCCGGTCACGCTGGCAACCATTGCCGCATGGCTTGTCATGCCACCACGTGCGGTGAGTGCGCCCGCAGCCGCCTGCATGCCCTCCACATCCGTTGGGCCAGTTTCACTCATCACCAGAATGCAATTGATGCCCCTTGCATTAAGACGCACGGCTTCCTCGGGGTCAAAAACTATTTTACCGCTGGCGGCGCCCGGCGATACGCCAAGCCCACTGGCGATCGATTGGCGCTCGCTATCGGGTTCCAAACGAGGATGAAGAATATGGGGCAAACGAGAGGGGTCAAAAGATTTCACCACCTGATGGGTTGTCCAAATGCCATTTTCAGCCCGTTCAACCGCCGCCGCTAAATCTGCCTCAGCGCTAACGGGAACCGGGCGGGCAGAAATAAACTGCGTTTCCCCCTCGTAGGTCGCAACGCAGGCCACCATATGCCGCCCCGATGCCCCATCGAGCAATTCACAAACCTTTGTAAACTCGGGCGGGTAATTGTGTGTATCAAATTGGGCGGGCATTGGGGCCGGCCCTGCCTTGCCAGTCACACTATCGCGGGTCATGAACAAATCAATTTGGCCCAATGCGGTTGCTTGAATAAGCACAATCTGATTGTTTCGGACATTCTCGCTCTCAGGTTCATCCCAAACCGGACCGGACTGCCCATAGGAGCGAAAGGCGTCATCAATGGCCTTACCCAATGATTTATTCAAATCAACCGAATCGGCTTCATTCTTGGGGGGGGAAATGTCCGTGCGCACACCCATCAGGCCAACCCGGTGCTGGGCGGCAGAAGTACGAACCACCAACATGGGGGGCGTTTCTCCCTTGGCGACCAAACGAAACAGAGTTGTCACCCAAGCGGTGCGCAAGCGTTCTTCAGATTGTTGCCGCTCGTTTTGCAATGCTTCCCAGGCGGCACGGGTTATGCAAATGGTGGGAATTGTGGGGTAACCCGCATCAAATAATGTGCGTGTCCAGCGCGCTTTGCCCACCAGCAATTCACGCTGCTCCGCCGATAGGGGCGCGGGGCCACTGGCTGAGGAAATCACAATCATTTGCTGGGCTAGACTCACGGCAAAACACTCAATGAAAAACAGTTTTGTTTATCATGCACCCATGTGATGTTTGGGGCAACAGGTCTTGACAAGTGAGGAACAACAAAGCATCAAATTTTTATGAAAACACTTCCCCCACTTAAAATTACCCTTTGCTCCCCTCGCGGATTTTGTGCCGGTGTTGACCGCGCTATTCAAATCGTTGAATTGGCGTTGCAAAAATACGGCGCTCCGGTGTATGTGCGCCATGAAATCGTACACAATAAGTATGTTGTGGATGGGCTTAAAGCCAAGGGTGCTATTTTTGTTGAAGACCTTGAAGAAATCCCAGACACCGATGCCCCGGTGATATTTTCTGCCCATGGGGTGGCGAAATCTGTTCCCCTTAATGCCAAATCACGCAATATGTTTGTGCTCGATGCCACCTGCCCCCTTGTCTCAAAGGTGCATGTGGAGGCCCAGCGTTTACACAATGAGGGGCGCCATGCCATTTTAATCGGGCACCGGGGCCATCCCGAAGTTGTGGGTACCATGGGGCAACTCCCCGGGGGGGCGATCAGTCTAGTGGAGACAGAAGTAGACGCTGAAAACTTTATACCGGTGGATGCTGACAAGCTTGGGTATGTCACTCAAACCACGTTGTCCCTTGATGATACGGCTAAAATTATCGCGATTTTGCTACGCCGATTCCCAACGATAAAAACCACCCCCAAAGAAGATATTTGTTATGCGACCACCAATCGACAAGAGGCGGTGAAGCAGGTGGCCCCCGAAGTTGACGCGATGATTGTTGTTGGCGCACCCAACTCCTCCAATTCCATGCGCTTGGTTGAGGTCGCAGAGCGTTCGGGTTGCAAAATCTCCATGCTGGTACAACGGGCCAGTGAGATTAACTGGGATATGTTCAGCCAGATTAAATCGTTGGGCGTTACCGCCGGCGCCTCGGCCCCCGAAACTCTAGTGGATGAAATTTTGGACGCGTTTGCTCAAAAATTCGACATTTCCGTTTCAAGTAAAGTCACGGCCACGGAGGATATTGCGTTTAACGTTCCGCGGGAATTGCGATCTTAGGCCATGGGTGAAAAGGTTGAAATTGTACTGGAAACAGAGCGGCTCCGTTTGACCAATTGGTTGCCCGAGCAGGTGAATGATTTATATGCGCTTCACGGGCGATCTAGTGTAACCCGTTTTCTTACGGCGGATGGTAACCCTGAGACTCTTGAGCAGGCCCGCAGACGTCTGGCCGTTTGGGAAAAGAATTTCGCGCAGTACCGCTTCGGTAAATTACGGGTAATTCGCAAATCCGATGACGTATTTCTTGGGCGGGCCGGGTTTGGCCTTTATCA
The DNA here is from genome assembly GCA_024279675.1 of Alphaproteobacteria bacterium. GTDB lineage: Bacteria > Pseudomonadota > Alphaproteobacteria > Rhizobiales > Devosiaceae > DROE01. The sequence goes on along the minus strand of JAJRRG010000259.1, from coordinate 6,329 downwards.
GGGGCTGGATGAGCCGGAAATTGGCTTTGCATTATTTGAACAATATTGGGGCAAGGGATATGCCTTCGAAGCGGCCTGTGGTTTGCGTGACTGGTTTTTCAATCAAACCAAGCGCGACTATTTCATCGGTTTGGCGGATGTTAATAACAAGGCCTCTCTGCGGGTTCTTGAGGGCATCGGACTGAACAAAACTGAAATCAAACATGAAACGGACGGGGCCCTGTGCCAGTTTCATATCCTTACGCGCCAGCAATGGCAGGAACAGCAAAATGACTGACCGCGCAACAACAAACCCCGCATCGACCAATGATGTTACAACCAGCCGTGTTTCAATTCATACCGATGGTGCCTGTTCTGGTAATCCCGGCCCAGGTGGCTGGGGAGCGGTTTTGCAGTTCAACGGCCACACCAAAGACCTATTTGGAGGTGCTGCCGACACCACCAACAACCGAATGGAATTAAGCGCCGCCATCGAGGCCCTTACTTCCCTCACCCGCCCATGCAACATTGATATGTACACGGATTCTAAATATGTCAAAGACGGATTGACAAGCTGGATCCATAATTGGAAGCGCAATGGCTGGAAAACAGCGGCAAAAAAACCCGTGAAGAATGCTGATCTCTGGCAGGCTTTGGATGAGGCCGTGCAACGACATACGATCAAATGGCACTGGGTCAAGGGTCATGCGGGGGATGAAATGAACGAACGGGCCGACGATCTGGCCAATCAGGGTATGGAACCGTTCAAGGCCTTAAAAGCTGACAAATAGCAGGTGTGCCTAACACTGCTCCCAAGACTATTGCTACTTGCGCCAACCTTGCATCAATGACACTCTAACCCCATATTTTATGTATTGTGGCGGTGTGAATTGTTAACAATGGGCAATTCCACACATTAGGAGGTTTTTATGGACTTGGGACTCATCATATTATTACTGATCGTTTTGGTCGTTGGTTATGGCATTTATGCCTATAATAATCTGGTAAAAAATCGACAATTGGTCGAAGAGGGCTGGTCGGGGATTGATGTTCAACTCAAGCGTCGTGCCAACCTTATTCCCAACATGCTGGAAACCGTCAAAGGCTATATGAGCCATGAGGCGGATACTTTGCAGGCGGTAACCGAAGCGCGCACGGCGGTGCAAGGTGCAGGGGGCGCTGGCCCCGCTGAACGGTCCGGGCTAGAGGGCATGCTATCGGGTGCACTTGGCAAGCTGATGGCCGTTGCAGAAAGCTATCCTGACCTTAAAGCCAACACCACATTCCTTGAGTTTCAAAGCACTCTGCGCGAAGTGGAGGACGAAATTCAACTTTCCCGCCGCTATTATAATGGCTCGGTGCGTAACATGAATGTTGCAGTTGAATCTTTTCCCTCAAATCTCATTGCAACCCAATTCAAATTTGTTGCGGCTGAGTATTTCGAGCTGGAAAACGAGGCCGATCGTGCCGTACCGAACGTGTCGTTTAAGTAGCTCCAGATAGTGATAGTTTAATGACATATATAAAAACTGCCATTCGCTGGGGTTTGACCCAAGTAATATTGTGGGCCGGGATGTGGGTATTTCTACTTAACCCAGTCCAGGGGGCGGAGGTCATAAAATCCTACTCCTCCAATATTGAACTACTCCTCAATGGAAGTGTTGATGTCACTGAAACCATCGTGGTCAACGCCGAGGGCAGTGCCATTAAACGCGGAATTTTTCGCGATATCCCGACAACTCTAAGGAATGATGACGGCTCCATTGTAAATTCGAGCTTGAATGTCATTTCGGTGCAAAAAGACGGTCAGGCAGAACCCTTTCGCACCACCGATATTACTGGTGGCACGCGGATATATGTGGGTAGTTCTGATGTGTTTCTACCCAACGCGACCTACACCTACACCATTCGCTATACGATGACGCGGATGGCACGTTATTTTGATGAGCACGACGAACTTTATTGGAATGCAACGGGCAATTTCTGGAGTTTTCCCATTGAAGCGGCGGTGGCTCAAGTCACCCTGCCCGAGGGCGCAGTAATCAGTGATATTTCTGCCTACACCGGCGCACAAGGAAGCACCGAAAGCGCTGTCAAAACACGGGCGACATCGGACAATGTCGCCCTTTTTCGCGCCACCCGCGCCTTGGCTCCAAGGGAGGGGATGAGTGTTTCAGTTTCCTTTCAAAAGGGAATTTTAACACCTCCCTCCGATGCGGAGAAAGCTCTCAACTTTTTCTCCGATCATCTTAAGGATATTCTGCCCCTGTTCGCCGTATTTATTGTGGGTCTTTATTTCTATTTCGCATGGAATGCCGTGGGCCGTGACCCGGAAAAAGGCACAATCATTCCCCTGTTTCGCGCGCCCGAAGGCTATTCCCCTGCCCTCCCCCACTTCATCGATAATATGGGATGGAAAAAAGACGGGTGGACCGCCTATTCCGCCGCCATTATTTCCCTTGCCACGCGCGGCATGATTGAAATAGAAAAAGACGACAAGAAAAAAGTCACCTTCACCCACATTGCTAAAAACAATTCGGGACTTCCTCGCGGGGAGGCCGTTATTGAAAGTTATTTGGGCAAAAAGCAGAAATTGAAAATCACCAAATCGACTGGGCCACAATTGGCGGTTAACAAAAAGAAATTCACCAAGGCCATCTCAGAGGAAAATCGCAACGCCTATTTTCACAACAATTGGGCCTATTCTGTGTTTGGTATTTTTCTCGCCGCCGGAAGTATCCTTGGCTTGGTTGCCTTTGGAGTATTCCCTCCCGGACAGGGTGTAGCTTTATTGATGGCAGGTGCAGGACTTGGGTTCCTGGCGCTGTTTTGGGGCAGTTTGGTCAATGGGACATGGGGATCACGCATTGTTACAATCATGTTTATCTCTATTTTTGGGGTCAATATGCTTAGTAGCTTTACCCCATTACTCGCTTCCATATCCATTGACACTCCGTTTGTCTCCGCACTCTCGATCGTTGTTATCAGCGCCGTATTTTTATACCTGATGCGGGCGCCCACGGTCCATGGACGTAAAATCATGGATCAGATCGACGGGTTCAAAATGTACCTGAAAACCGCTGAGGAAAACCGGCTTAACTTTTCGCAGGAACCAGACTTTACTGTGAAACGTTTTGAAGAAATCCTGCCCTATGCCATCGCCCTTGGGGTGGAAAAACCGTGGGCTCAACGGCTTGAGGGCGAATTTGCGCGCAATGCCATTGAAGAAGCACGGGGCGGATACCATCCCCATTGGTATCACGGATCCGGGTTTAATTCCCGTGATTTAGGCAGCAGTGTATCAGGGATTGCATCATCCATGAGTTCGGCCATGATTTCATCCCAACCCTCATCCTCATCTTCTTCCGGGGGCGGGGGCGGTGGTTCCTCTGGCGGCGGGGGCGGCGGCGGCGGTGGCGGCGGGTGGTAAGCTTTGGCCCTACGCGCCTTACCTAAAACTTAACCTCTGAGCCAAGAATCAAATCAGCGCCATCAATTAAATAAGCCTTGCCAAACCCCGCATTGTAGCTGGCGCTGATAATATCCAATTGCCAAAATCCAAAGTCTGGCAGATCGATGTAATTTTTGGCCTTTGGGTGATGCGCCAAAAACCTATCCCGCAATTCTTCATGTTGATATGGTTGCGTTTTGAGCCCCTGACACAACAGAGTTATCCGTGGATGGGCCATGGGGTCGCCCTTGCCGATTTCTCCGATTAGCAACGAGCATCTGCCATCGGCATGTAATGAAGCGGTATGCGCCGCCAGCGCTGAAGTCAATAATATGGGCGTTGCATTGGACAGGGTTGCCAATGCAACCCGCGACACTGAGGGATGTTGTGTGCGCGCATCAACGACGCCAAGGGCGGCATGGCGGACGCCACAGATCAATTTACGAACCTGATCAAGAATGTCTTTTGTAACGGGTTGGTGCAATTGTTTGGGCATTGGAACAGTTTCACTTATGCAATTTCTGGACAATGGGGGCTTCCCTTGTTAGGCAAGCCCAAAGCACCCCTATTATGGATTAAGAATGCCCGAACTCCTATTTGAAATTTTTTGCGAAGAAATCCCTGCCCGTCTGCAACGTCGTGCGGCCAATGACCTGAAAAAAGCTGTGACTGATGCATTGGTCGATAGGGGTTTAACCTATGAAAGCGCCGCCGCTTTTGCGACCCCGCGCCGTCTCACGTTAACTGTCACCGATATCCCGGCCCGCTCCCCCGACACAAAAGAGGAGCGCAAGGGCCCACGCGTGGGCGTACCGGAAAAAGCGCTCGCCGGATTTTTACGCGGTGCAGGACTAACTTCCGTGGATCAAGTTCAAATTAAAACCGACCCGAAAAAGGGCGATTTTTATGTCGCTGTTATCGAAAACAAGGGATCTGCGGCACAGAATATTTTGAGCGAAATTTTGCCCAAGATCATTCGCAACTTCCCTTGGGGCAAACCAATGGTTTGGGGCGATAAGAGCCTTAAATGGGTTCGACCCATCCGTGCTATTGTCGCCAGCTTTGGCGTGCAAAACGAAGAACCTCAAACAATCTCTTTTGAGGTTGAGGGCATTGTCTCGGGCCAAACCACTTATGGGCATCGTTTCATGGCTCCTGACGCCATACCAGCCAAACGCTTTGATGATTATGTGCAGGCATTAGAACGCGCCAAAGTCGTGCTCGACATTGATCGACGCATGGACATTATCAAAAATGACGCTGAGCATTTGGCCTTTGCCCAAGGGTTGGAATTAATCCATGACAAGGGCTTGCTGGAAGAAGTTGCGGGGTTGGTTGAGTGGCCAGTTGTGATGATGGGCACGTTCGACAAGGCCTATCTTGCGCTACCAGAAGAAGTGATCATTTCCACCATCAAAGCCAATCAAAAATGCTTTTGCTTGCGCGATACAAGCACCGGAAAACTCGCGAACAAGTTTATACTGACCTCTAACACCGAGGCAAGCGACGAGGGCAAAACCATTGTTGCGGGGAATGAGCGCGTAATCCTTGCACGTTTGTCAGATGCGATGTTCTTTTACGAAAACGACCTTGGCACGCCCCTTGAGGAATTGTTGCCAAAACTTACAGAGGTAATCTTTCATAAAAAGCTAGGCACGCAAGCGGAGCGAGTTGAACGGTTGGTGAAACTCGCCGGGGAAATCGCCCCCAAAGTAGGCGCCAATGTTGCTGACACAAAGCGAGCCGCAAAACTGGCTAAGGCTGATCTAGTCACCCAAATGGTGTTTGAATTTACCGAATTGCAAGGGCTCATGGGCCGCTATTATGCCAGCGCCCAAGGGGAAAAACCAGAGATTGCCGAGGCCATTGAAACCCATTATAAGCCCGAGGGTCCAACAGACGGGGTGCCCAACCAGCCGATATCAATTGCTGTTGCTTTGGCCGATAAGCTTGATATTCTGGCCGGGTTTTGGGCAATTGACGAAAAGCCAACCGGGTCGCGCGACCCGTTTGCCCTCAGGCGAGCGGCCCTTGGGGTCATTCGGATTATCCTTGAAAACGAATTGACATTCCCCTTGGAAGTTGAGGCCGATTTGCTGAGTTTCTTCCATGATCGGCTTAAGGTCTTGTTGCGCGATTCCGGGGCAGCCCACGATTTGGTAGATTCCGTTATTTCCAAAACAAGCAGTGATTTGCTGGAAATTAGCCGCCGCGTTGATGCACTCTCAACCCTGCTGGCAACTGAAACAGGGCAAAGCCTGCTCGCGGGGTACCGCCGTGGCGTGAACATTCTAACCGCTGAGGAAAAGAAAAGCGGCACTAAATATCACGGGGATGTTGATGAATCTCTGTTGACCGGCAAGGAGGAAAAATCGCTCGCAGGTGCCATCAAAATTGCCCGTGAGTTGACGTCAAAACTAACCCAGAATGATGATTTTTCCGGCGCAATTTCGGCACTGTCTGAGTTGCACGAACCGGTGGACGTTTTCTTTGAAGCGGTAATGGTCAATGACCCGGATGCAAAAATTCGGGAGAACAGGCTAAATCTACTCGCTCAATTGCGCGATGTGATGCATCTGGTTGCCGACTTTTCTAAAATTGGCGGATAGGCAACTTTTCTGACCGACAACAACCCGACTCACGCCCCTGAGCCGGGGAATATTTCAATTACAGCTCTTTATTGCGACTAATTTGCAACAAAATCGGCAAATTAACTCCACTATTTCCTCGCTCACGGATATATTATTGGCCGTTTTTACACCCCTAGCTTACCAGTCCTATAGAATTTGATTTTGTTATAAAGGACATAATATGGCTCCCAATAAAGCGATGAACGCGGGTTTACTCAGTCGGAGGATTTTTGGCATCGGGGCCGTCAGCGCTGTGGCGCTGGCCGTCG
>JAJRRG010000258.1 GCA_024279675.1 Alphaproteobacteria bacterium | reverse complement strand
GCAAATAGTCCTGCCCCTGTTCACCCTCGACCCGTTCCCCAAGAGAGGTAAGCGCATTGGCGCGGTTCATCTGGGTCATGGCCCAATCGGCGGGCATGTCCTTGCGTGTGTAGACAGCCAGTGCCAGATCATAGGCGGCAATGGCCTGTTGCAAATAGTCCTGCCCCTGTTCACCCTCGACCCGTTCCCCAAGAGAGGTAAGCGCATTGGCCCGGTTCATCTGGGTCATGGCCCAATCGGCGGGCATGTCCTTGCGTGTGCAGACAGCCAGTGCCAGATCATAGGCGTCAACCGCCTGTTGCAAATAATTCTGCCCCTGTTCTCTCCCGGCCCGTTCCCCAAGAGACGCGAGCGCATTGGCCCGGTTCATCTGGGTCATGGCCCAATCGGCGGGCATGTCCTTGCGTGTGTAGATTTCCAGCGCCAGATCATAGGCGTCAACAGCCTGTTGCAAATAGTCCTGCCCAAGTTCTCCCCCGGCCCTTTGCCCAAGAGACGCGAGCGCAACGGCCTGATCATTCAGTACCATTCCTTTTTGTTCTGGTCCGTTGGCCTGATCAACCATTTTTGCCGCCAGTGTCGCCGCCACCTGCAAATCCAGCATCAGCCCCCGAGTGAGACCGCGCTTATACCATTCATCTCGCACCCCACGCAGATGTTCAAAGCGTGCATCGGAACCCGGATATTCAATTTCAGCAATTTGTATCAGCCGCGTTGCCACCGCATCTTCGTTGCGGCGCAAAATATCTTGATCTAGCCCTGATTGCAAGATTTTGACCCCGGCCATCTTTTCCCGCTCCTGCCGTTCCTGCCATTGGGCAAAAGCGGTGTCGACAAAAGCCGCAGCGCCATCATTGTCCCCCGTGCTGGACAGTTCTGCCACCTGCGCCAGTACATCAGAAACAAAAGCATCCAAGTTCGATCCGGCCCGCCCCTCCTGTTGCACGCGAATGGCAATTTCTACCGCCCGTTCCAGTTCAGCAAACGCAGCTTCAGGATCAGAAATATCTTCAACAATACGCTGGGCCAGTTTGACAATGGCTTCATTATGCACCCCTGCGTCTTTCGCGGTTTGTGTTATTCCCTTTACTTCACTTGCTTGAACAAGCTTTGCCAACGAAGATTTTATATCCGCAAGTTCACCGTCCACATGGTTAAACCGCGAAAAAACTTCTTTTTGGAAAAACGGCACGATCTGTTGTTCAAACAGCGGTTCCCCATCCAACCTGTCAAAGGTCAATTTTAACGCCTGATGCAAAATCCGGCGGTTGGTTTCAATTTGCCCCTTGTCTTTAAGCTTATCCCCCGGTGCATAATCTTCCGGCGCAGTTTTTGCTGCCTGTTCAACCAACCAATCCGCCATTGTCACGTTGTCTCGGCCCAGTTTGGTTAGCAATTCTGGATCAAGAGGGATTATCTCAACAATTTGCCCCATGGCGGCGCTGGCAATTGTCAGGGCACTGGCTTCATATTTTTCGCCCTTGATCAGCGCTGGAAATTCGTTAGCCACTTCCTGGCCGACTTTTTTGAACACTTTTTTAAAATCAGCCTTGTCTTTTTCCCTAAAACTTCGCCAGATCGCAGGCAGTGTTAGCACGCCACCCGCTAAAGCAAGTCCACCAACCGCAAGCGATCCCGCAACCGCAGCCCCCGCCACAGCGGCACACACAACAGCAGTTTTTTCACAAATGTCAGCGTTCAGCATATTAGATGCCTTTCCGTTGGCCCACAGGCGCAATTCCCCTTTGCGGCGTGGGTTAAACCTGCTACACGGCGACCATTATGACAACAGCTCTCAAAAATATTCGCAACTTTTCCATCGTGGCCCATATCGACCATGGGAAATCCACCCTTGCCGATCGTCTGATCCAACAGACCGGGGGTCTGACCGCGCGCGAAATGAGCGCCCAAGTGCTTGATTCCATGGATATCGAAAAAGAGCGCGGCATCACCATCAAGGCGCAAACCGTGCGTCTGACCTATGATGCCAAGGATGGGGAGACCTATGTCCTTAACCTCATCGATACGCCGGGCCATGTGGATTTTGCCTATGAGGTTAACCGCTCACTGGCCGCTTGCGAGGGCTCGCTTTTGGTCGTGGATGCCTCCCAGGGGGTGGAAGCGCAGACGTTGGCCAACGTTTATCAGGCCATGGAAGTTGACCACGAGATCGTGCCGGTGCTGAACAAAATCGACCTGCCTGCCGCTGATGTGGATCGGGTAAAAATCCAGATCGAAGATGTGATTGGTTTAGACACCACCCACGCCGTCGAGATTTCCGCCAAATCTGGTCTTGGCATCGATGATGTGCTTGAGGCTGTCGTCACACAGCTTCCGGCCCCAAAAGGGGATATTGACGCGCCACTCAAGGCCATGCTGGTGGATAGCTGGTACGATACATATTTAGGTGTGGTTGTGCTGGTGCGCGTGATTGATGGGGTTATCAAAAAAGGCCAGAGGGTCCGTATGATGGCCACCGGCGCGGTGTATGATTTGGATCGTGTGGGTGTTTTTACCCCCAAACTGGTGATCACGGACGAGCTTGGCCCCGGCGAAATTGGCTTTGTAACCGCTTCGATCAAAGAGGTGGCCGACACCAATGTCGGCGATACCATCACCGACGATAAAAAGCCCTGCGAAGTGGCTCTTGACGGGTTTAAGCCCGCCCAGCCGGTGGTGTTCTGCGGCCTGTTTCCCGTGGATGCCAACGATTTTGAAGATTTGCGCGCCGCCATGGGCAAATTGCGGCTCAACGATGCGAGCTTCTCCTATGAGATGGAAACCAGCGCCGCGCTCGGGTTTGGTTTCCGGTGCGGCTTTTTGGGCCTGTTACATCTTGAGATCATTCAGGAACGCCTCAGCCGTGAGTTCAATCTCGACCTTATCGCCACGGCCCCCTCCGTTGTATATCAAATCGCCATGAATGATGGTTCGGTGATCGCTTTGCATAACCCGGCTGATTTACCGGACGTGGTGAAAATTGACCATATCAGCGAGCCTTGGATTAAGGCGACCATCCTCACCCCGGATGAATATCTGGGGGCGATTCTCAAGATTTGCCAAGACCGGCGCGGCATTCAAACCAACCTCACCTATGTGGGGAGCCGGGCGATGGTTGAATACATGCTTCCTCTCAACGAGGTGGTGTTTGACTTTTACGACAGGTTGAAATCCATGTCCAAGGGCTATGCCAGCTTTGACTATACGCTGGATGACTATCGCGAGGGCGATTTGGTCAAGCTCACGGTTCTGGTCAATGCTGAACCCGTCGATGCGTTGGCCATGCTGGTGCATAAATCCGCCGCCGAAGCGCGGGGCCGCATCATGTGCGAAAAGCTAAAAGAGCTGATCCCAAACCACCTGTTCAAAATTCCGATTCAGGCCGCCATCGGGGGCCGGGTTGTCGCCCGCGAAACCATCTCGGCTTTACGAAAAGACGTTACTGCCAAGTGTTATGGCGGCGACGCCACCCGCAAACGTAAATTGCTGGATAAGCAAAAAGCGGGTAAAAAGCGCATGCGCCAGTTTGGGAAAGTCGAGATACCCCAAGAGGCGTTTATCAAAGCGCTGAAGATGGGTGAGTGAGGCGTGGCACTAAAACAGGTTTAAACTGTTTTAGTGGGATTTGATCCGATGGATCAAATGCAACGCCGAACGCGTTGAGCCATGCGAAACGCCAGCGCACCAATAACTGAGATTTACTGCAGGCCGGAAGATCGCGGATAAGCGATCGCCCTGCGCGACGCCGCGAAACGCCAGTGGCAGTGAGATGCAAGATTGAACGCGTTGAGCCACGCGAAGGGTTAGCGACAATCACAGACGCTTCAACTGGATACTCGGGTCAAGCCCGAGTATGACGACGGTTTTGGCTTGAGAATTCTAAAAATGAAATTAGTAGATCAAGTCGCAGGTTAGTTGAGTAGCTTAATGTCCTAAAAGGGTTTGCATTCTTGCTTGCAAGGCTTCCTTTAGCGCCTCTAATCCTTCGGTATTATTCAGATACTTTATGTGACGGAGGTGCCCTACGTCGAAGGGAATATCACCCTCATTTTGCGTTATGAGGATAACTTCGCGCCCAAGGGTATGTGCTATACCTACTTCATAAAACACATTTGGATTTTTCCCGGTACAATCGCAAACTACTACGCGGGAACGATCAATTAGTGATACTACATCTTGTATAATTGACGCGTTCTCCCAGATGTCGTCTGCACGCCTGCAACGAAGTTGCACTTGCTCCGCAGCCAGACGAATACTATTATATACACTTGTAAATGCGGCATCAAACGGCATCATTGCCGAAACTAATGCTGGGTCAATATTCTCGTGCTCTCCTATCTTAAAAACAGATGGATTTTGGCGCCGCGGCCTAATATTTTGGAGTAAAAATCGATAAAGATCAATATTCTTGACAGCCCAATGATTGCGGTGGAATTCGAAATCGGTGCTCATATCCAACTCCATTCGATTTGAATATATCATGTTGTTTTCAAGCGTAGGAACGTCAGCATCGAACCTAAAATCAAAAACGACATTTCCACTCAATACGCGTGCGTTAAAAATGTGTCCGACATGCGCGATTTGATTTTTTCTTCCTTCTTGCATAAAAAGGCAAGGAAGACTCATTAACCGATCGAGAAAAATATCTCCATTTTGCTGATACTGTTCAGTGATGTGAGCATCGGTGTGCTCGAATACTCTAGAAACTGCAATTTGATTGCTGTTACTATTCCAGTCGGACGAAATCATAATAAGATTGAACATTATTTTTCTACTTCATTACGGAATAAGAAGATTTAGTTTCGGTAACACATTGCTACCACTCCATCCCCTTCGTCACCCTCGGGCTTGACCCGAGGGTCCACCTAAAGGGTTATTTGCTCCCACAAATCATCCCAAGTGGGGTTAAGCCCTTCAATTAATTCAATTTTCCACGCGCGAACCCAATGCTTGATGTTCTTTTCCCGTTGGATAGCGAGGGGCATCGTTGTGTGGTGCTCATAAAATACTAGCATGTTCAGGCCATATTTTTTTGAAAACCCATCGACTGATTTCTCTCGATGTTCGTGAACACGCCGAACAAGATTGTTAGTCACGCCAACGTATAGGGTGCCATTTGGTTTGTTGGTGAGAATGTAAACAAAAGCGCTCATATCTGAATTGAACTTTGTTTTGGATACTCGGGTCAAGCCCGAGTATGACGAAAGTGGGTATTGAATTTATTACAAATATTTCCCGGGTCCTCACACACCTATACGACTGTCCCAGTCAGCCTGCTGGCGCGTGGCATGTAAAAAAACAAGTCTTTATCCCGCAGTCCGACGCGCAAAATGACTCCTTAGCACCGCAAATGCGGTGAATTGGATGGCCCGGACACTCGTGTCAGAAATCGGGCAATGAGGAGGGTGGAGATACTGAATTATGTGGGGGAAAATCAATGTGTTTTAGGGCGTCTACGGTATATTGTTTGAGAATAGCTAACCTCACTCCAACACCGTTAAAATTTCATCCAATGGTTTTTTGATTTTTGCTACGGCGGGAACTGTCGCCCCATCCGCTGGGTGGCCAACCGCCAAAATCATCGCTGGTTTTTCGGAAGCTGGCCGCACCAACATTGATGTCAAAAATTTCATCGGGTTTGGCGTATGGGTCAGGCAGGTGAGGCCAGCCTGATGCAGGGCCGAAATTAGGAAGCCGGTGGCGATGCCAACACTTTCAGGCACGTAATAATTCTTGAATTTGCTGCCATCATCAAGATGTCCCCAACGTTGGGCGAAAATAACAATCAGCCACGGGGCAATATCCAGATGGGGTTTGGATGCATCGGTGCCGATGGGCTCCAGCGCTTTGATCCATTCATCCTCGGCAGACTTGGCATAAAAACGTTTTTCTTCCTCCTCGGCGGCGAGGCGGATGGTGTGTTTTGTTTTTGGGTCAGCAATGGCAACAAAATGCCAAGGCTGATGGTTGGCCCCGCTTGGCGCACTTCCAGCAGTTTTGATGCATGCCTCAATGACCGCTCGATCAACAGGCCGAGGGGAAAGTCGCGTACGGAGTGTCGCTTGCGCATGTTTTCATAATAGGCATTGGCAGCACCAAGGCTATCTGCGTCGCTCAGCGCAACCCGGTCAGGCAGGGCAAGTGCCTCATATTGCAGTTGATCTTTAACAAACATTGAGTGTCTCCAAGAGCTACGGGTATTGACATGCTTTATCTATTTATTTTCGCGTGTCTTTTATCCCAAAACCGCTGCACACTTTTGGGAGACACGCTTTAGTGTGGCAATGTTCCTCTTATTCCCCGCCGACGATTGACTTTGTGGTCAAAAAATATGCCACGCCGATGAACCCTGCTCCCCCGATCACGTTGCCAACAGAAACCCAGGCCAGATTATATAGGCCCCCCACAATGGTGACACTGTCCGGATGTGCACCCAGCAAGGAGATGGTGAATACAGTCATATTGGCGATGCCATGCTCAAACCCGGCGGCAACAAAGGCAAACAGGCACCAGAAAATCAGAATGCATTTTGCGGTATCGCTTTTGGTGCGCGCCGCCATCCAGATGGCAAGGCAAATCAGCCAATTACAGATTATGCCGCGGGCCACCAATTCGACAATTGTGGAGTTCATCTTGGCATCTGCCACCTGATGTACCAGCGAACCCGCTTCGTTGGCCCAGCCACCGCCGCCCCCTGCAATAAACAGGAAAGACAGCATCATGGCGCCAAACAGGTTGCCATACCAACAGATAAACCAATCCTTGATCACCCCAAAGGCGCTGAGCTTGCCGTAAAAAAAGCAAACGTCATGAACATGGTGTGCCCCGAGAACAATTCGGCTCCGGCAAAAATTACCAATGTCAGGGTGATGCCAAACATCGCACCCATGATGAGTTTTTGCGTTGCGGGGTCCGCATCATTGCCAAGGGTCAATATAAGCGTCACCCCGATGCCCACATAGGCCCCCGCCATCATTGTGAGAATAAAAAATCCTAAAGGATTACGCCGCGCATAATCAATTTTTTTAATCGCGATGTTGGCAAATTCCTGGGTGATTTCTTCATTCATGGGTTCTGCCTGATAAAACGGTGGATTAGAAAATTAGATTAGAAGAAAAAATATAATATTTTCAAGTGTTTGAATGGAATAAATAAGAGTAGGTTTTCTTTATACGCTTGTTGCCGTCCCTTTGCGGAATATAAGATCGGACATGTGCTCACATAACGCGCGATAAAAACTCGCGGGTACGCGACTGTTCCGGGTTGTCAAAAATCTGTTCCGGCGGGCCAGATTCAACAATGACCCCTTGATCTAAAAAGCAAATGTTATCCGCAGCTTTTCTGGCAAAACCCATTTCGTGGGTTGCTAAAACTAAAGTCATGCCTTCATTTTTTAGCTGCAACAAAACATCCAACACTTCCCCCACCAATTCCGGGTCCAGTGCACTTGTGACCTCGTCAAATAGCATAATCTCAGGCTTCATAGCCAAGGCACGGATGATAGCTACTCGTTGTTGTTGGCCACCAGAGAGTTGATCGGGATAATTCTTCATGCGGTCAGCCAAACCAAATCGCTCAAATAATGCTGTTGTGGTTGTTAGTAACTGGGCCCTTGGCGTCTTATACACACGGCGTGGGGCCAACATAACATTTTCCATCGCGTTCATATGGGGAAACAAATTAAAACTTTGAAAGACAATTCCAATGCGCCGCCGGATTGGCAAAGGATCAAGGTCCGGGTCGGTAATATCTTCCCCGTCCAGCAAAATTTGCCCTGCATCCACTTCTTCAAGCAGGTTTATACAGCGCAGCAAGGTTGATTTCCCAGACCCTGAGGAGCCGATCAGGCAAACCAGTTCGCCCTTTGCCACGTTAAAGGAAATGCCCTTGCAACCCTCTAGGGAGCCGAAACTTTTGTTCACATCAAGAAGCTGTAGTTTGTAGGTCAATATCGCTTACCTGCGTTGTTTGTCTTGTCGGGCCATCATCGCATCGGCAAGACGAGTAGCGGGAATGGGGACGGCCAAAAAAATCACCGAAGCACCAAGATAGGGTGTGAAATTGGCAAAAAGGGATTTGAAAACCCCGGCTTGGCGCAACAGTTCCACGGGGCCGATGAACGAGAGCAAGGCCACATCTTTTTGCAGGGCAATGAGCATATTCATGTTGGCAGGAACCACCCGTCGAAGCGCTTGGGGTAGGATGACAAAACGCATAACATCCCAATGATTAAGACCCAGAGATTTAGCGGCAGCGCGTTGGCTTTCGTGGATTGATTCAATACCTGAACGGTAAATTTCCGACACGTAGGCTGAATATGTAAGCACCAGCGCCACCGTGCCCCAAATGTAGGGGCTGTTCCAGGGGCGTGGCAGGCCAAGCCCGGGAACACCAAACCCGATCAGATATATGGCTAGGATTACCGGCACCCCACGAAAAATATCGTTATAGATTGTGCCAAACAGGCGCAAAGGGAACAGGGCAGGGGATCGCGCATCCCGTGCAAGGGCGATGATCAGCCCCCAGACCGCAATAATAGGTGCAGACCAAGCAAAAATCGCTATGTCCCACAAAAAAGCGTTCAGCAGGGTCGGAAAGGTTTTCTGGAATATTTCCCAGTTGAAGAATGATTGTTTAACTTTTTCCCAGCCTGGTGCCAACGGTACTAGAAAGTAGATAGCCAGAAAAACCGCAATTGTGCTGAATGTCGCGATGAGCGTACTGCGCTTCCGCATTTTGGCTTCACGCAACTGACGTGCTTGTTTGCTATAACCGGCAACTGTTTCAGAAGTTGCCGGCGATATTTTTTTAGTGTCAACAGACATCAGGTTCGATACTTATTCGATGACCGGTACGCCTGTTTCACTTTGTAACCAGCGCGCTTCAATACTGGCAAGTGTGCCATCAGCACTCATTGCCGCAAGGGCCGCATCAACACATTCAAGCAATGGGTTGCCCTTTTCCATTACAGCACCGAATTGATCCAATCCGCCATTTGCGTCAGGTTTGAATTGCCCCAACACAGCACCATCATCCATCAATACAGCGGCGGTGAACAACGCAGAAGGCAAATCAAGCAATGCTGCATCAATTTGGTTGGATTTTAGGGCCTCAGTCAAATCAGCATTATCATCATATAACAATATTGACGCATCTGGTGCGACAAGGCTGTTGATGAGTTCGTTGGCAGTTGTTCCTGCGGCGGCGCCCCAAACAAGCCCTTTTAGCGAGGCAACATTTGGTTGTGCGCCCGCATCAATGGTTGGTTGACGAACCAGAACTGAGGCTGCCGAGGTGTAATAGGGAACGGAAAAATCAATGGTCTGACGACGTTCCTCAGTGATTGAGTATTGTTGCATGTTAATGTCAAAGTCTTTGGCACCCGGCTGGATGGCTTGATCAAACGTGGTTCGCGTCCACACAACATTGTCGGCCTCATACCCCATATGCTCAGCAAGCGCATAAGCAACAGCGGCTTCAAAGCCTTCGCCACTTTCAGGACTATCATTTATGACCCATGGGAAATAAGCAGGATTGCCCGTGCCAATGGTTAGAACCCCATCGGTAACAGTTTTGCCAACGGCACATTCGTTAGCCGCAAAGGCAGTCCCGGACATCAAGCTGAATGCAACTGCAATGACCAGTGATTTTGTACAAATATTCATTTTCTTCCCCTTGGATGATTTGTTTGTTGCTGCAAACGCGTTTAAAATCCATCGCATTTACTTCTCATAAAGCTTTATGAATATGATACGATCGCAGTGTCTGAGTCAACGGGTTGAGCGTGCATTAAGCTGGTCTGAGAGATATTTTGGCTAGGTTACATCAGAAGGTTTGAAACTCACAAATTCAGCGTTGCGAATGTTTGCTGTTCCTCTTTTAGCATCGTTGGCTCAAACATTTAGTGGCGTAAAGCGTTTGCAAGGCTCAATAATTTGCGAACGTTTGGCCGCCGGGCTTGCCCGCAACCCAAGAACAGTATAAATGCTGGCGACCCTACGCATGATTAGATTGAACTCGCGCGTATTTTATCACCCCAAAATGGGAAGTTTTACACTTTGCTTAATCGCTTTCTTGACGCGAGTACGGACGGATTTGCCGTTCCCAACATCGCTCAACTCCGTATCGACATTCTTTCGGGCCTAACCGTTGCGCTGGCATTGGTGCCCGAGGCTGTGGCCTTTTCTTTTGTCGCCGGCGTTCACCCTTTGGTTGGGCTATATGCCGCCTTTATGGTGGGGCTGATTACCGCTGTAATTGGCGGACGACCCGGTATGATCTCGGGGG
>JAJRRG010000257.1 GCA_024279675.1 Alphaproteobacteria bacterium | reverse complement strand
TCAGCAGGGCAATAGCCTGCTCGATTTCAGACACAATATTTTCAATTTCGTTACGCATGAAACTTCCAAAAACAACACTAATCTTGATAGGGTTAGCAGAGCATATTCATGTGCTCAAGTGAACAATTTGCTTTAGTCACTTATCCAGAAATGGAAACCCCGTATTATCCATTTGGATGGCATGTTTTTGAAATGCTGTATGGGCAAGTCTTTCATCTTCAAACAAAAACATTCGCAAACGCCCCTTGGTTTCACTGCTAATACCGAGCAAAAATCCTGTTTTCAGTCTTTTCAAGCACACAGCAGATTGAGTTGCGTCATTTTCAACTTTGATGATTACGGGGGGCGTTTCTTCCCCGGCCAATCTGTTGGCTTCTTCTTCGTTGATTTCACGCATACCCGGCTCCCAAGATCACGGACTTATCCTAAAACAATCCGCCGCGTCCAGCATTGACGTCCACATTCCCAGCCTCAATGTTCAAAAACGCATTGGAATCAACCCCAATAACTGAAGTCACCAAGTTGGGGCCGGTGCCCGGCTTGAAGCCTTCAAGAATTGCGGCACTACCAGCCACAGCGCGAATACCAGAAGTCGGGTCAATCCAAACCTGCGTCATCCCGGCGGGAATCGGGAAGGGTGTGGGCTGCGTCCCTGCAAGTGCCGATTTCATAAAATCGGTAAATATGGGCGCGGCTAAACCACCCCCGGTTGCAGAACGCCCCATACTCCCCGGAATATCAAATCCAACATAAATGCCCACCGCCATCTCAGGGGTAAAGCCAATAAACCAGGCATCTTTATAGTTAGATGAAGTGCCGGTTTTTCCAGCCACTGGACGCCCCAAAGACGCAACGCTCCGCGCAGTTCCGCGCTGGACTACCCCCTCCATCATCGACGTGATCTGATAGGCCGTCATGGGATCTAGAACCTGCTCACGATTGTCAATAATAAGCGGCTCCGCTTGATTTTCCCAGGATTCAACAGTACATCCATCGCATAATCTCTCATCATGCCTGAAAATGGTCGCGCCTGTGCGATCCTGCACCCGATCGATCAATGTTGGCACAATGCGCCGCCCCCCATTGGCAATGGTTGCAAAGGCCGATGTCATACGCATATCAGTTGTTTCCCCAGCCCCAAGAGCCATCGCCAACACGGGAAGTAACTCATCATAAATACCAAACATGCGCGCATATTCAGCCACCATGGGCATGCCGATATCTTGCGCCAGACGAACGGTCATCACATTTCTGGAACGCTCAATGCCGCGCCGCAGGGTTTGGGGGCCATAAAACTGGTTTGAATAATTGGATGGGCGCCACCGTGAACCGTCCCCATTGATAATTTCCAAAGGTGCATCAAGCACAACAGAAGCAGGCGTGTATCCGTTATCAAGGGCCGCCGCGTAAACAATCGGCTTGAACGAAGAGCCCGGCTGACGCAGGGCCTGCGTCGCACGATTAAACTGAGAATTAGCAAAGGAAAATCCACCAACCATGGCAAATACCCGCCCGGTTCTAGGATCCATTGCCACAAGGGCTCCCTCAACTTTGGGGATTTGTTTTAGGGTAAAGATACCCTCTTTACCCTCAACCGCTTCAACAAAAATCACATCGCCAACTTCAAGCACCCGATTAAGTTTGGGCGCGAGCCAGCGCATTTCGCCGCCTGGCAATTGCGCTGTTATGCGCTCTTCAGAGGCCTTACCATTAGTTGCAGAAGATGGACGGATACCAATTTTGGCCTCATTGGTCTCCATTTCCAGCACTATTGCAACTTTCCACTCGGGCACATCCCAAAGCGGCTCAACAGAAAATACTGTTTCCCCCCAATCATCGCCAAGCTCCAAATTTTTGATCGCGCCGCGATAGCCCTTGGTCTGATCAAACTCCACCAACCCTTTTATCAGCGCATTACGAGCCAAGGTTTGTAACCGTGGATCAAGCGTGGTGCGCACAGACAGTCCGCCCCCGTACAACTTATCTTCCCCATATATCGAGAGCAATTGCCGACGAACTTCTTCGTTGAAATAGGCAGCAGAATCGATGCGGGTGTTGTTTTGGCGTGGCACAACATCAAGACTGTCAGCCTTGGCAATGTCGGCTTGTTCCTGAGTAACATACCCCTCTTCCAACATACGATTAATAACGTGATTACGTCGCGTAATCGCCGCTTCAGGGTGTCTAAAGGGATGATAATTGGCGGGCCCTTTTGGCAAAGCTGCCAGATAGGCAGTTTCGGACAAAGTGAGTTCATACAGCGCCTTGTCGAAATAATTCATCGCCGCCGCCGCAATGCCATAGGAATTAAACCCAAAGAAAATCTCGTTGAGATATAGTTCTAAAATCTTTTCTTTTGAGAAGGTCGATTCAATTTTTAGCGCCAAAAGCGCTTCCCTGATTTTACGATCCCAGGTTTGTTCATTGGTTAGCAGGAAGTTTTTCGCCACCTGCTGCGTAATGGTCGACGCACCAACCAACGGGCCAGAACGTCCCCCAATTTTTTGCAGGATATTATCACGAAGCGCACGAACAACCCCGTCATAGGCAATACCCCCATGGGTAAAAAAGGCTTTATCTTCCACTGCAACAAAAGCGTTGATAACCTGGGCTGGCACGGTTTCGATCGGCTGGAACAGACGGCGTTCCCGCGCAAACTCGGCCAATAGCTGACCATTAGCCGCATGCACCCGTGAGGTTATGGGGGGCTGGTAATCACGCAAAACGGTATAATCTGGCAAATCTTCTGAAATTGTCCAAATAATATAGCCGACCCCGCCAATGGCGACCAACCCCATGAACATACCAAAACCAAAAAACCACCCGAGCAAACGAAGCATAGTATTCAACAATCCAAATTAAGTGTCGCAAAATCGATATCGCGCGTTAAATTCTAATGTGTTCTATAACAACACACACCCGCAAGTGAAACTAAAACCGGGCAAAAATATGAACCTGCCCACTAATTCGCACCAGCTCCGTAAAAGTAGGACGAAATTCCAAGACTAACCGCATCAACGGCACGCTTTCGCCATGTCTGAGATGTCAGGTTTTGCGCATCCGTTTCATTGGACAAAAACCCAAGCTCTAACAAAATTGCAGGTACATCGGGGGATTGAAGAACAAAGAAATCCGCCCGGCGCAATGGGAACCGGCGCACGCGAACCGCCGTTTTTAACTCCACAACAACAGCTTGCGCCACCAAAAATGATTGCCGCCGCATTTCCCGGCGCATCAAATCCACCAGCAGATCAACCACAACATCATCATTTTGAGGTGGTAAATATCCGGCCAGCAGATCCGCCCGGTTTTCATTTTCCGCCAAAACCTTATCCATCACATCCGTCGCTTCCTCATCACGGATGTAAACACTGGCCCCGCGAATGGATTTGTCCTCAAACGAATCCGCATGTATCGAGATTAATAAGTCTGCCTTGTTTTGCCTGGCAAGGTCGACCCGTTCCTCAAGACGAAAAAACACATCATCTTCGCGGGTCAGCGCCACATCAAATTTCCCCGTGTCGATTAATGCCCCTTGCAATTGCTTGGCAAACAGCAGGGTGATTGTTTTTTCACGCACATCATTTGCTGTAGTTGCCCCCCCATCAACCCCACCATGTCCCGGATCAATCAGAATGAGCGGACGCGAAACTGCAGTGTTTCCAGCCCCTTGAGTATCTGCGCCGTCGGGAAGCTCTTCCCCAGCATTGCTCTGAGTATTATTATTTCCAGCTTGTGCCGCTTCGTTTTGTGCGATTGAGGCCTGTAAATCCGCCTCAGCCTGATCAGCGAATGCCTCTGGCGTAGACCTGACAACATCAATGATCAAACGCGCAGGTTGGTCTTCAATGGGATCCAGCACATAGGCTTGCTGAACTTTTGCCGCCACCGAAAGATTAAGGTATGTGCGAACACGATCCGGGCCAATTTGTTCAACGGAATAGTCGCCAATCAAGCCTTCCCCCGCCGCCGTACCGGACAATTCTCCAGACATTCCAGCCGCCCGAACATCAACACCAATGCGCATGGGGTCAATGAACGAAACAAAAGCGTATGAAGTTACCCCCGTTAAATCAATGACCAGCCGAGCGCGCTCGGCCGTGCTTGAAACACGCACCCCGGTAACGCGGGGCAATTCACCCGTCGCCTCGGAGACTTCTTGCGCCCCCCCAACGCCCGCAAGCACAAGGAATGCCAAAACACCGATCAGCAATAATTGTAAATACCTGAAAAACACGAGTTTCAAAAAACAGACCGCCTTGGTTTATCCATACATATCAAACGGTCAACGACTACAAAACCGGAATGACCTCACGCCTACCCGCTCTTTCATAAAGGGATTCGTTCTCAAAAACGAACATAGCTTAGGGTCAAAATTTTGGCGTCAGGTAATGGCGCCAAATGGCATTATTAGATAACAATGGTGTATAATCTAAACCACAATTGCAAACTAATGTTCTTTTTAGTTGCCAAATCAGCACCGTGACCGTAAACGCCTAAGTGAGGGTATTGCTTTTTCGTCAAAACCTTTTTGTAAATTATAATTTATTTTCATGAATTTTAATGATGTACAAAAAAATATGTACGAATGACCTTGCGTGTCGGCTCTTAAGTCCACACATAGCACCTCATTGAAAAGAATTTCGACCCTTACAGGTCGGTTGGCGTGTAGCACCAAGAATGCGTGCTCACC
>JAJRRG010000256.1 GCA_024279675.1 Alphaproteobacteria bacterium | reverse complement strand
TTGCGGCCATCCACATGGCCATTGAAAACATAAGTTTTGCGCCCTCGCTGGTTTTATCACGCAACAAATGCCACGCGCCAACCGCGCCCACGACAAACGCAGTGGTCAAATAAGCCGCCGTCACCATATGTACGAGACGATAGGGAAATGATGGGTTAAACACAATTTTTAGCCAGTCTTCGGGAACAAATTGCCCCACATCATTAATGCTATACCCGGCGGGGGTTTGCATCCAACTATTGGCCGACAATATCCAAAAAGCTGAAAAGAACGTACCGATAGCCACCATCAAGGTGGCCGTGAAATGGAGCTTTTTTCCAACCTTGGTAAGCCCAAATAACATAATGCCAAGAAACCCGGCTTCCAGAAAAAATGCCGATAAGACTTCATAGGCCATCAGCGGGCCCAATATGGGTCCGGTTTTATCCGAGAACACGCTCCAATTTGTGCCAAATTCATAGGACATGACGATGCCCGAAACCACGCCCATAGCAAATACCACCGCAAATATTTTTATCCAATATTTAAACAGCCGGATGTAAACTTGTTTGCCAGTTTTAAGCCATAACCCTTCAAGCACAGCCAGATAACTGGCCAGGCCGATGGTAAATGAGGGAAAAATAATATGAACACCGATCGTCCAAGAAAATTGCAAGCGTGCCAGTAATAATGCAGTTGTATTGACAGTATCCATTGCACGTACTCCAATTCAAATATTTTGCGAATATACAGTAAACCGGGGTGATCTACAATGCTTTTACAATCATCCTCCCAGCGGCAATTGGCTGTATGTACCATGCTCAGGAACGGCCAATTTTGAGGATTTCCATTTGCAAAAATTTGTGATTCCCTTTTGGCAAAGGCGGTTTGTCATGGGTGATTTGTTGTAGTTTTGCATAGCACAAAATTTTGCATTGTCGAATGTGACTCATGCAGGAGTTATCGCGTCGCGGTCACAAAAAATTGCGCCTTGG
Source organism: Alphaproteobacteria bacterium (assembly GCA_024279675.1). Classification (GTDB taxonomy): domain Bacteria; phylum Pseudomonadota; class Alphaproteobacteria; order Rhizobiales; family Devosiaceae; genus DROE01. The sequence continues at coordinate 6,179 of JAJRRG010000256.1, read as the reverse complement.
TCCCTTATGGCTTTGAGCGCGTGTTGGGCGTAACAATATACAAGGAAGTCCTTGGCGGGTCAATTCCCAAGGCATACAATCCCAGGGGATGAGCTGTCCTGAAATATTTTTGTTGCGTCACAGAGGATAAGATGCGCACTGGCAAGAAGTGATCCAGATACACTAATTTTGACCAACAACATTGCTATGATGTTGGTGTTTGAACTCAACCTTACAATGATAGCTTCAGGCGTGGGCTAAGCGTTGAAAATCTGCGGAGCGATCATATCAAAAGGTCGTTTCCGTCCAAAGACTGCTGGAACTCTTCTTTTGGCGACAGGCGGAAATGGGTTCCCGTGGTTTGCGCAGCCAAAATTCGGTCACAACGAAATGTACGCGGTGCATCACTCAGATGATCAAATGCGATCACATACCAAACGGGGTATTTTAGCAAAAGGTAGTGAGGTTCGATTTGCCGTTCGGAGGTTACACCGCCCTCGTTTTGATAACGTATCGCAAGCGTTCCAAGATCAATGAATGCCTGATGCAAAGCCTGCACAACACGTTTCGGAGGGGCATTGAGGTTCGCCTGGACGTAAGTGGATGCCGTGACACCAATCATTATGCGCGATTTCAAGCGGTTCACTTTTTTACGTTTTTCTGGGGAAAATGATGCCACCAACTGTCGTCTGACCGAACCCAGGCTGGCCAAAAACATTGGAGATTTCATTTGCTCTGATACCGCGATGCTAATGAGAAGATCAACCGCTTCAGGGTAGGCCAAATTCATCCGACCGACGCCCCAATTGTGATCAAGGCGCACGCCCCCACCACGGCCGCGATCGGCGTCAATGGGCATGCCCTGCTCCCGCATAAGCAATATATCTCGTGCAATCGTTCGTTCACTGACACCATGCTGATTCGCCAGATCTTTAACCGTGCAAAGGCCTTCTTGCTTCAGCTGGACAGCGAGCAATTCCAACCGCCTTAATCTACCAATTGAATTTGTGCGCACCATCAAACAAATAGGACATAAAATGACTTATTTGTAAATATGAGTAGGGCGATACACCGTCACGTAACTTTAGCACGCAGGAGACTAAATTATGAAAATGAACTATTTCGTTGTTGGTACAAACAACTTGGAAGCCGCGACCAAATTCTATGATTTACTCTTTGAAAAAACAGAAGTTAATCGAGTTCCATCAACTGAAAGAATGACCTACTGGTTGGGTGAAGGTTTTGCTTTTGCAGTAGCTATTCCCTTTGATGAGAAATCCGCAACCAGTGGAAATGGAACAATGGTTGGTTTTGGTGTGGAATCTATCGAAGAGGTAAAACGGTTTCACAAAAAGGCGATTGAATTGGGCGGCACCTGTGAGGGAGAGCCAAATCAAAAGGGGCCTCGTTTTTCTGGCTATGTGAGGGACTTGGATAACAACAAAATATGTTTTCATGATTAAAGCGCTTAACCGCCGCAACTGATGTTGCGTCCCATCGGAGGTGCGAGCGTATAGAGTTGCCGCGAGATATAAAGATGGTGCATTTTGAAGGAGAAAGATCGAACGCGCCAGCGAGCTTCAACGTGAGCCGCCACTCGTGTGGCGCCCCATCGGAGCATGAGCGAAGCGAATTGGCGCGAGAAACAATAATGGTGCCCTGGAGAAGACTCGAACTTCCACTTCCATACAGAAACTAGCACCTGAAGCTAGCGCGTCTACCAATTCCGCCACCAGGGCATATCTGAGGATAAGTTGGTATATGGCCGTTCAGTAGGGGCAGAGGTGTCGCTTGTCAATTGATGAGAATGGATTTCGAAATATTTCAGTACAAAATTTTGCAAAAAAGTAGAACAATTAAGTTTGGCAAAAATTGGTAGAACGATTTTTTATAGTATAACACGGCCCCCGTGCCTTTTTGCCCCCTCGACAATGTTCAAACTTGGGGCTATCAACCAAATAAAGATATCTCTCAAGGCTTAACGAATCTGGAGTTTTCCCATGCTTGAAAAATCAAAACTTGTCACAATTATTGGTGGTTCTGGATTTGTTGGTACCCAATTGGTGCAAAAAATAGCGAAACTTGGTCATCGCATTCGCATCGGGGTGCGTCGGCCGGATTTGGCCGGGCATTTGCGCCCCCTTGGCAGCGTGGGGCAAGTATCCCTGATGCAGGTCAATGTGCGCAACAAAGAATCTATTGCCCGTGCTGTAGCGGGGGCCGATGTTGTTATCAATCTGGCGGGAATTTGGTATGAACGTGGTCGCCAGCGGTTTCGCGCAGTCCACACCATGGGGGCGAGTAATGTTGCACAAGCGGCGAGTGACCTGGGTGTGGGCACCCTTGTTCACATGTCAGAACTTGGCGCGGACAAAGGCTCACATAGCTCGGATCTAGTTTCCCGTGCCTTAGGGGATGAGGAAGTTCTCAAGGCATTTCCCAAAGCAATTATTTTACGTCCCGGCACAATTTTTGGTTCGGATGATTGGTTCTTTAACCTGATTGGTTCCTGGGCCCGCCTGTTTCCAGTGATGCCGGTTATTGGTGGTGACACTTACAAACAACCAATTTTTGTTGGCGATGTTGCCGAAGCGACCGCCCGTGCTGCATTCGGTCGCGTGAAATGTGGGAAAATCTATGAACTGGGCGGGTCAGACATTGAAACCATGACCGAGCTCTTGGCGCGCATATTGCGTGAAAGCCACCGCACCAATGCCTTGGTCAATGTGCCAAACTGGTTGAGCAAGTTCAAGGCCGGTTTCATGCAGATTTTGCCCAATCCATGGTTAACCGTGGATCTGGTTGAAAAATGGAATACTGACATTGTCGTTTCGGATGAGGCGATAAAGGAAAAACGTGACCTCAGTGCTTTTGGCATTAAACCCAAAACTATGGATGCGGTGTTGCCAACCTATATGTGGCGGTTTTGCAAGCGTGGACAGTTTGAGCGGGTTGAGGCAAAGCAGAATAATCCCACATAAGCCCCAACCACAACCATTTGAATTCAAACTTGAACGTTATGCTTTTTCTAAAGCTTGTTCGATATCGGCGATAATATCGTCAATATGTTCGATGCCGACGGAAATGCGCACGAGGTCCTGCGATACTCCGGCGGCCTTTAACTCGTCTGCGTTAAGCTGACGGTGGGTCGTTGAGGCGGGATGGCAGGCCAGCGATTTAGCATCCCCGATATTGACCAGCCTGAGGATCATATTGAGAGCATCAATAAATTTCCCGCCGGCCTCTTCGCCCCCTTTTATGCCAAAGCTTAAAATGCCGGAGGCTTTGCCTTTGGTGATTTTTTCCGCATTGGCCCTGTATTCGCTATTCTCAAGGCCCGCATAATTTACCCAATTCACCTTGGGATGGTTCGCCAGCCAATTCGCAACTTTTTCTGCGTTTTCGCAATGTCGCTCCATACGTAGACCAAGTGTTTCCAGCCCCTGAAGTGCGAGAAATGCGTTGAAGGGGGACAGAGCCGCGCCGGTATTGCGCAACGGAACCACACGCGCGCGTCCGATATAGGCCGCTTCCCCCAGCGCCTCGGTATAGATAACCCCGTGATAGGAGGGGTCCGGCTCATTCATGATTTTGAACCGGTCTTTGTTTTTAACCCAGTCAAATTTCCCGCTGTCGATGATTATACCCCCAATCGAGGTGCCATGCCCCCCGATATATTTGGTGAGGGAATGAACAACAATATCAGCGCCAAAATCAATCGGTTTGCACAAATAGGGTGTGGCCACTGTGTTATCCACAATCAGCGGTACGCCGTGCCTATGGGCGATTTGCGCCAGTCGTTCAATGTCGACAATATTGCCCGCCGGATTGCCGATGGTCTCGCAAAACAGAGCGCGGGTTTTGTCGTCAATATGATCTTCAACGGCCGCAAAATCATCATGGGAGGCCATACGCACCTCAATGCCTTGGCGCGGGTAGGTGTGCTTGAATAAATTATAGGTTCCCCCATAAAGCTGAGATGTGGAAACGATATTTTCCCCCGCCTCGGTGATGGTGAGAATGGCGTAGTTGATCGCTGCCATGCCCGAAGCAACAGCAAGGCCCCCGATACCGCCCTCCATTTCAGCCAGACGTTGCTCGATCACGGCGCTGGTTGGGTTCATAATACGTGTGTAGATATTACCAGCAACTTTGAGGTCAAACAGATCTGCCCCGTGCTGGGTATTATCGAACGTGTACGAACTGGTTTGATAAATCGGCACTGCGGCCGATTTTGTGGTCGCTTCGGATGTGTAGCCATGGTGTAGGGCAAGAGAGTCCAGTTTCATCTATAAGTTCCTCATGAAAATTATTTCGTGTAAGCATAGGGTTTACGTAAAATATTTTCTATGGGGCAGGATGAAACACAGGCCTGAATTGTTGTTGTAATTCAGAAATTTAATCCAAGATTTAGCCCAAATATAGAAGAATTATTTTTTCAGGTTAAAACACCAAAAGTGCGATGAGACCAGCGCCGCCAACCAAGATGCGCCACCAGGCAAAAAATCCAAATCCATGTTGCGAGACGAAATCCAATAGATGGCGCACCACCAAGGTTCCCACAACAAAGGCGGCCGCAAAGCCAATGGCAATATCAATGCCAACACCACCGGAGAAAATCAGGTCGCGGCTTTTATAAAAATCATAAGCAAAGGCCCCCGTCATGATCGGTAATGCAATGAAAAAGGTAAACTCGGCCGCAGAGCGTTTGTCGGTGCCAAACAAAAGCGAGCCAACAACGGTTGCCCCAGAGCGTGATACCCCCGGCACCAGCGCCAGCATTTGAAACAGGCCGATGATCAGGCATAAATGCCATGGGTAGGTATAGATGTCGGTATATTTGGGCTTAAGGGGAAGGCGGTCAACGATTAGCAGGATAATCCCGCCCACCACCAGCATGACGCAGATGGTCATGGCACTTTCATAAAGCACCCCTTGGATAAAATCATGGGCCAAAACACCAGCAATCGCCGCTGGAACGGAGGCCACAAGCACGTTGAGGGCGAACTGCAAGGCTTCCTTTTTGCCCCGGAGTGCGTCCATGAGTAGGGCAAACAGCTTGGCAAAATAAATGGTGACAATGGCTAAAATTGCCCCAAGTTGAATAAGCACAATAAAGGTTGCGGGCTGGTTCAAGCCAAAGAAATGCCCGGCCAATAACAAGTGTCCGGTAGAGGAGACGGGTAAGAATTCTGTTAATCCCTCCAACAATCCAAGTACTAACGGCACAAAAATACCTTGATCCATCTTAATATCATCCTTTAGCATCAATCGGCTGTGTTTCTTAAACCGATTTGGTCATATACGCCAAGTTGAGTTATGATAACGTGAAAGTGCAGCGCCTTTTTTAACCTGTGATGAATAGATAAATAAGTAAGTAAGGAGCACTTGATTTGGTAATGTTTTTGCATCACAGGCTTGACCCTGCCTCGCGCCTAATTCGCCTGATGTGCGCTGAATATGGCGCGCCGCTGAATATGAGCGAAGTGTCCCCCTGGAAGCGAGAAGCTGAATTTACAGCGATTTCCCCGGCGGCAACCCTGCCTATCCTCATTGAACAGGGGGCAGCCCCCATCGTTGGGCCATTGGCCACCATACATTATATTGAGCAAAATCATGCCCCCACTACCGTTTCAGGGCTTATCCCCGCTGAACCGGCAACGCAGGGAGAAATGTGGCGCATCATCGAATGGATTTTATTCAAACTCAACGATGAAGTAACGCGCTATGTGCTTGAGGAAAAAATTGGCAAGCGCGAACGCAAACAAGGTAGCCCAGATACGGCTGTCTTGCGGGCGGCAAAGGCCAACCTTAGCGAGCATTTACTCTACTTTAATTGGATCTTGGGATCGCGCACGTGGACGGTGGGTGAAGAAATTAGTCTCGCAGACTTTGCCCTAGCCGCTCATCTTTCGACATTAGATTATTTGGGGGATATGGATTGGGCCAGTGCTGGGGAAGTTAGAAATTTTTATTCTCGTATGAAATCGCGCCCCTCCTTCCGTCCGATTTTGGCCGATCGGTTGATTGCTCTCCCTCCCTCCCAGCATTACGCAAACCTAGATTTTTAATCGCAATGGATGTGTCTTCCCTTTTGCTTGACCTCAAGAAGCGGGCGGATATCCTTGGGTTTGACAGTTTTGGCGTGGTCAACGCCTCAGCGCGCCCCGACCTTGAGGGCAAACTAAACCATGTGCTGG
>JAJRRG010000018.1 GCA_024279675.1 Alphaproteobacteria bacterium | reverse complement strand
GCCAAATTTCTCTAACGTCGCCTCATAAACGGCTTCCGCATGATATTCATCATCAAGTGCAAGCACAACAGCATCGTAAACTGGTTCAGGAAGTTGCTGAGCAAATACTGGCGTCGCCACCATTCCAGCAATCATAATCATCGCAACAAAAGTTTTATTTTTCATAGTTCCACCTCATGGATTATATTAGAAAGTGCTAATATAAAATGAAAAGTGGAATAAGGTCATCTTAAGGTTTGGTAATGCAGATGAATTTTTGGAAAGGTCACGACGGAAAAATCTACAGTTCTATGCTCTTTCAAACGGCCCACATACCAGCGCCCGACTGACTCCGGGGGCCAGCACACCAAGCCCCTCAATCAACCGTTCATGACCCAGCAATACATCCCTGATTTGCCCTGAATAACGCACAGCCGTCTCGCGCATCATCCCCATCATCGGCCAGCCCCAAAGGGCTGAAACCGTCACCCCGTCCTGGACAAAATATGGCTCAGTCAAAAAACTACAGGCAATCACCGGCTCAACCGGAGAGCGATTGGCTTCGCTCCCCCCCACCAGATCAATGACCACCGACCCATTCGGCATCAGATCCTTAAGATGCTGATTGGAAACCAAAAAATTCTTGCCGCGAAGTTCCGCGGATTGTTCCGCCCCGTTGACCACCAGATCAGCATCGCGAAGCCAGAAATCAATGCGCCCTTTATTGGTATGAGCGCGCCCCAAGACATGAATGACATTGATCCCCTGATCATACAATTCATGGATCGCCCCCTGGCCCACATTGCCATACCCCAAAACCCCAGCTTTCGCCTGAGCAATATCCAGTTGAGGTTTGTTTTCTTTGAGCAATTTCACCCCATAGCGCGCCCCGGCTTGACCCGTTTCATGCAGGCATTGAATCCTGCGCAAACCAAACTCAGATGGAGGATGGTTTTCTCGATAAGCCTTGATTGCCTCAATGCCATCAGTTTTTTCAAACGTAGCCAGATCAAAAAGATGCGACCCGCTTTCCCTCAAACTTTGTAAAAGCTCAAGTGAGCCGGAAAATTCTTCACTATCGTAAAAATACAACGTTTCGGGGCCAACGACATCCATTTGCTCAAAAGATAGCGCTGGTTGAATAACCCGCAATGATCGTGGGTTTCTATTGCCACAGCGCCGAATGGCGCTATGCAAACGCGTACTCCAACCCAAAACCCGCACCCGCAAAGCGCCAATTGAATTATCCGCCAAAAATGGTTCCAGCGCCTTGGCCATGGCCAAACGCCCGACAATATCACAATCACTATTTACCTTGGGACTTTCGAGCACTTCCTCCATGGCAATAACGTTGATTTGGCGATTCTGTAACAGTTTGGCGCGATCCGGGTAGGAATGGAAATGGGCCATACAGAATAAAGTCGTGCCCTTCGCCATCTCCTCAATTGAGGCCATCGAAGGCCCTTTGAATTTGACGATCAATTCCTTGTTGCGATAAATTTCAGCGGCGTTCTGCAGAGTTGCGCCCTGTTCAACATATTCAGCGTCGCTAAAACCCACACCATCCCCGGCCCCCTGTTCCACATAGATTTTTATGCCCGCCTGAACCAAAGCCCCCACATCCCCAGGAACCAGCGCCACACGGCGCTCCAACCCGCCTGGATTTTCAGGGGATTCTATTTCTTTCACCACAGCGATTGAAGAAAACTTTTCTAGGGATAGGGTCATAGGAAACTCAAATTAGTTAGAGACTAAAAAACGAACCAGCCCAATTAAATCAAAGGCCAATTTTTAGCATATGACGTTGTGAGTGCGCGTTCAACAAGTTCCAAATGATCTTGGCCATAAAACATATCCCCCTCAATGAAATATGTTGGCGAACCAAAAATACTGCGTTCAATTGCCACGTCATTATTGCGTTCATACTGGGCCAGCACCTCAGCGTTTGTCGCCCTATCCAACAACGCGTCACCGTTAAGGCCAATTTTATCAATCGCAGCGCGTAACAAATCCTCATCTGCCAAATCCATATGCTCCGCCCAATGGGCACCCATCAAAGCCAGGGAAAGTTGATTCACATCCTGACCCATTTCAGCGACGCAAATCAGCACACAATTAGCCAAAGTCACATCATTACGATGATTATTTGGTATGCCCCCCTTAAAAGGTACTCCGCGATGCTCTCCCCATCGTTCAATTTCGCGCCCAAAATAATAGTTTTTGTTGGCAACACTGCGTTTGGCTGGGCCATCGGGATGGGCCGCGCGCACCACCTGACCTAAATTCATTGGGCGATGAATAATTTTCGCCCCAGCGGCCCGTGCAATTCTATTCAATTCCGCAGCCCCCAGATAGGCAAAGGCGGAATGGACTGAATAGAAGTACTCAATCTCATGTTTATTGGTGTCAGGCATGGAATTTTCCCCTTGTCGTTCCCAAATCTATAAGAATGTAATCGTGCATGTTTTGATACGGACCTGCAACAAAGCAATTCCATCCATTCGACAACTGGAGTAAACTTATAAAAACATTGCGCTGACAGGACAAACAAGCACCATGACCGCCACCACCATCAACGATGCAGAAGTCAAAAAATTCTCAGATCTAGCCGAACAATGGTGGGATCCGAGCGGTCAATTCAAACCCTTGCATAAGTTTAACCCCGTACGTCTTGCCTATATCCGCGAACAAATTCTGAGCCATTTCAAACTGGATGGAACCCAACGTTATCCCTTTAAGGACCTGAAAATTCTCGACATCGGGTGTGGTGGCGGCCTTTTATGCGAGCCTATGGCCCGCCTTGGCGCAACCGTGACCGGTGCCGACGCTTCAGAACGAAACATTGCAATAGCAAAAATCCATGCTGAGCAAAGCGATCTGGACATCACCTATCACGCCACCACCTCCGAAAATTTAGCTGAGACCGGGCAACAGTACGACATTGTCCTCAACATGGAAGTCGTTGAACATGTGGCCGATGTGCCCCTGTACCTCAAAAGTTGCTCTGATCTGGTCAAACCCGGCGGCCTGATGTTTGTTGCCACCATCAACCGCACGGCAAAGGCCTATGCGCTGGCCATCGTGGGGGCTGAATATGTCTTGCGCTGGTTGCCCAAAGGCACCCATGATTTCCAGAAATTCCTGACCCCCGAAGAAATTACCTCGATCATTTCTCGCCACGGCATGTCCATCCGCGACAAATGCGGCGTAAGCTTCAATCCACTGCATGATCAATGGCGCAAGAGCCGCGATATGTCAGTGAACTATATGTTGCTGGCTGAGAAGAAGGTAAATTAAAAGTGGTGCAGGGAAGAACGGTCAGGTTATTCTTGGTTGAGGGCACACCCTCAGGCATCATCACTGCAGAAATTATGAATTGGACAGGGCAGGTTCTATACAGCCCACGCTCACGAATAGCTGAAGCATTGAAACGAGATGAAACGGCAAGAACGGGTATCTACCTGTTGATTGGCGACGACCCTGACAATCCTACAATTTCAAAAGTTTACATTGGCGAAAGCGATACCGTTCGAAATCGAATTCGCAGCCACGTTGGTGACGACCAGAAGGAATTCTGGACGCACGCCTGTATGATTACTTCAACGGATAGAAACCTCACCAAAGCTCATATTCGTTATTTGGAAGGCCGCTTACTGCAAATTGCAAAAAAAGCATGTAGAGCATCAATTGCAAATGAGACGTTTCCGGAAATCAAAGACTTGCTTCCCGAGTCCGACGCCTCCGATATGGAATTTTTCTTGGATCAATTGCGGGTAATAATGCCCGTTATTGGAATTGATCTTTTGCGTACTAAACCAAAGCCAAGCCAGTCAATTTCATCTGGGATTTTAGAGTTACAAATGCGCAAGGACAAATATGGCTATCATGCGGAGGCCGTTGAACAAGATGGCGAACTCACTGTTTTGAAAGACTCGACCGCTCCATCCAATCCACCCCACAAGACCAATGGTTACGCACCTTTACGTAACGAGTTAATTGAAAGTGGCGTGATAGCGATCAGTGAAATCAACCCGGACTTTTTGGTATTTCTTCAAGATTTCACATTCAAAAGTCCAAGCGCTGCTGCTTCCGTAATAAATGGACGAAGTACGAATGGTCGGACAGAATGGTTCCTCAAAGGGAGCAAACAAACCTTAAAACAATTTCAAGACGCACAACTTAAGTCAATATCAGAAAGTTCTAACAATTGTGATGAGTCCGCCCCCTATTCCCCATAGGTCTGAAAGGCATTAACAAATATCTGCGCCGAGCGCGCAGGAAGCATTTCAAGTTTCCCTGTTGAGCTGCCAATACTTGAGAATGCCAGATTCCAGATTGCCTCGATCGGCAATGTGCCAAGCGGCAATTCAATATCATTGTCACTTATATTGATGCTGACCATAACATCGCCGCCGCGCCGATAAATCAAAACACTTTCATCGGAATAAACCACCTCAAACTGCCCCCCACGCAATGAGGCACGACTTTTTCGAAGCCCAATTAGATCAACGAAAACCTGTCGTAATCCTTCATTTCGAGCCACACCAGCGCCGGGCAAAATATCCTGCGTTCCCCAAGCCATCACTTCCCGATTGTCCGGCCAGACACCCCCGCGCCGGCCCACTTCTTCCCCATAAGGAATGACGGGCGGCCCTTCAATCGTCATCATAATGGTTGCCGCCATCGCCAAATCCTGGGTATTCCCACCCAGCATTGAAAGCAACATGGGCATGTCATGGTTGGATAAAAACGATGCAAGGGAGTACCCCTCAGCCACATTATGACGCTTGCTTAGATAGCGTCCAAACTTTGCTGCATCATAAACCCCCGACATAAGCTTAATCACCCGATCGCGGAACGAGAAATCAAACAACCCATCCATTTCATCATTGGCAAAATAATCCCGGGCTAAAAACCGATCCGCATCCCACACCTCCCCAAGCAGAATAAAATCCTCCCCCAGCCGCGGATCAACAAGGTCCCGGTGCTCCTGCCAAAATTCATGGGTTACATGCTTCACCGTATCCAGTCGAAACCCATCCAGCCCCACCCGTTCCGCCAAACCCAGCTGAGTTTCAAACAAGTATTCACGTACCTCAGGCAATTCGGTCTTGAAGTCCGGCAACCCGGAAAGACACGAAATTATTGGGTCATTGCCAGAACATTCATCCCCATAGCGCAACCATTTAGCAAATGCCGGATCATGCTCCATACCGTAGCCAAGGTGGTTGTAAACCACATCCAAAATTACTTTGATGCCTTGCCCATGGGCCGCGTCCACCAAAGCCTTTAAATCCGCCTCTGTTCCATAGCGCGGGTCAATCGCCCCCAAATCCTTGGCCCAATACCCATGGTGCGGATAAAAATCCCCCTTACCCGTTGCAAAGTCCCCAAATTCAGAAAATATTGGCGCATCGATTTGCAGCGCAACCGGCGTAATCCAAATCATTGTGGCCCCAAGCGAAGCAATCTCATCCAGATTTTGCGTCAGGCCCACCAAATCACCCCCGGCAAAGGCCAATGGATTATCCAGATCAACGTCTTGGTTATTGGAAGGGTCACCATCAGCAAACCGATCTACCATAACGAAATATATGATCTCATCAGCCATATTGGCGGCTTTTACCTGTGGAAAAACGGCACTTAGTATCATAAATGCGATCAAAAGCTTCCGTAAAATCATGAGAACACTTCCTATGGTTTCAAGGTTCAAACATAGTTAAACAAGTTTCTATTCCATGCAATACATCATAGGCTCACAAAAATAATATTATTTCAGTACCCCAAAAAAGTTAAACCCCATGACGATACTTATCGCCACAAGCACCCTCGATTTTGATCCGACGGAAGTCGCAATCCCGTGGAAAATTTTGCGTGATGGCGGTGAAAAAATCATCTTTGCAACGGACACGAGAATGCCCGGCACCGCTGACCAGCGCATGCTCACCGGAGAGGGTTTTGGCATCCTCAAGCATTTACTCATCGCTCAAAAACCCGCCCGCGATACCTATTCTGACATGCTTAAAGACGCCGCTTTTCAAAACCCCATTAATTATGATGATATTAAAGCTGAGGATTATAATGGACTTTTGCTCCCCGGCGGTCATGCCAAGGGATGCAAACCCTATCTTGAATCAAAATCCCTACAAACCGCCATTGCCCAGTTCTTTGCCGCCAGCAAACCCGTTGGTGCCATATGCCATGGGGTAGTTGCCGCTTGCCGTGCGCAAAACCCTGAAACGGGTAAATCCGTCCTATTTGGTCGCAAAACCACTGCCCTGCTCAAACGTCAGGAACTATTGGCCCACACACTTACCAAAAGCAAACTGGGGGATTATTACCTCACCTACCCCATAACCGTAGAAGATGAAGTCACCGCCGCTCTCGCCTCCTCTGATGATTTTGTCCACGGTCCAACGCCAGTTTTTCGTGATAGTGCCAACAATCACAAGCCCGGATTTACCGTGCGAGACAAAAACTACCTTTCCGCCCGTTGGCCCGGCGATGCCCATAGGTTCGCAAGTGAGTTTTTAACCATGATCCAAGCCGCAAAAACATGAACAAGCTTTCAGATAATTCACGCGGTGTCATTTTAATGGTGCTCAGCATGGCCGCTTTCACCTTTAACGATGCCTGCATGAAAATTTTGTTTTCGTCCATGCCCCTGTTTCAGGCCATGTTTTTGCGCAGCATTATCTCGGTCATCCTCTTGTTAGCACTGGCCCATTATCAGAAAAAACTTACCCTAAACCTGCCCCGGCGCGATTGGGGTCTCATTGCCATGCGCACCATTGGAGAAATCGGCGCGACTTATTTTTTCCTGACAGCACTTATGAATATGCCCTTGGCCAACATATCCGCTTTATTACAAATATTGCCGCTCGCAGTCACCCTTGCGGGAGTGGTATTCCTTGGTGAAAAAATTGGAATCCGCCGTCTTGCCGCAATCATCGTTGGTTTTTTCGGCGTCATGCTCATTATTCGGCCGGGGGGCGATGGCTTTAGCATCTATTCCATTTACGCCCTCATCGCGGTCGCATTCGTTATCCTAAGAGATATTACCGCCCGTTCCCTTTCCAAACAAACCCCCTCTTTAATGGTCGCCGTTTCCTCCGCCATTGGTATTACAATTTTTGCTGGAGTCGGCGCGATTGGCGTCGATTGGGTAGAAGTCGATCTTGCAAGTTTTATCCTTTTGACACTGGCCGCCATTTTCATTTTCGGGGGGTACATTTTTAGTGTCTCCGTAATGCGTATTGGTGACATCGGTTTTATTGCCCCCTTCAGATACACGTCCCTTTTATGGTCAATTTTACTCGGCTTTGTCTTCTTTGGAGAACTGCTAGACCCACTGACATTGCTAGGAAGTGCCATCGTGGTTGCCATGGGAATATTTTCATTTTACCGTGAACATCGCGCCATAAAAAAGTCAAAAAATTCATCCCCTTCCAAATCGAGCTAAAGGATAAATTCAATGCCCCTGAAAACCACCACGATTGGCTCCTTCCCCAAACCCGATTATGTGCCCATTACAGACTGGTTCCAACAACAAGATGGGTTAACCGATGCCAGCGGCGAAGTAACCCGCAATGCCAATCTACTATTTGCCCAAGACGATTCTAAAAACGAAGACCTTTATGTCCGCGCCACCTCCGCCGCAATCAAAGATCAGGTTGAAGCGGGTATCGACATCCCCACCGATGGGGAACAGCGCCGTGAAAATTATATCCATTATCATTGCCGTCATTTGAAGGGTTTTGATTTTGATAATCTCACCAAGCGCACCTTAAGAGATGGCGCCTATACCGCAGAACTTCCCACAATTTCGAGCAAAATTTCCCCCAAGGGCAACCACTTCCTGCCCCGTGATTTTGATGTGGCCAGCCAATTTACAGATCGACCGGTCAAGCTCACCATTCCCGGCCCGACAACCATCATGGACACCACCGCCAATGAATTTTATGCGGACGAAAAGCAGCTGGCCTTCGATCTGGCCGATGCTCTAAACTATGAAATAAAGGCCCTGGCTGATGCCGGATGCACCTATATTCAGGTCGATGAACCAGTCTTTGCCCGCAATGTTGAGCGGGCACTGGACTATGGTGTTGAATGCCTAGATCGTTGTTTTCATGGCGTGCCGGACCACGTGACCCGCGTCATGCACATGTGCTGCGGCTATCCGCAAAAACTCGATGACAAGGATTATCAAAAGGCCGACCCATTGAGTTATTTTCGTCTGGCAGAGGCAGTCGATGTTTCCTCCATTAATCAAGTCTCATTGGAAGACGCACATCGCTACAATGATTTAACAATGCTCGAAAAATTCCCAAACACATCAATCATTTTCGGCGCAGTTGCGATTGCCGATTCTCGCGTGGAAAGCGTGGATGAAATTGTAGCTCGGCTCAAGGATGCGCTTAATCACATCGACAAGGAACGACTACTTGCTGGCCCCGATTGTGGTCTGGCTATGTTGGGGCGAGATCTGGCTTTGATTAAAATGAAAAATCTGTGTGAAGCGGCAAAACTAGTTTAGGAAAACTCTTCTCCCTCCTCCTTTGTGGGGAGTGAGAGGCGACCCGCAAGGGACAAATTGCTCCAGCGGAGCAATTTGAGCATCGAACGCCCTGAGCCCAAGCGAAGGGCCAGCAAGCCGGGGCGAGGGAGGGGCAAAACGCAAAAACTTCTAACTCTGCTTTTTGGGGAGCCTAGTTTTGTTCTTCGGGTAAAGCCGGTAAGGGTAAAAAATCCACCCCATCTTCAATCAAGCTCGCGGCCTCTTGTGGGGTCGCTTCCCCATAAATACCGCGCGGCTCAACTTCTTGGTCATGAATTTTACGCGCTTCTTTGGCAAAATTATCACCCACATAATCTGCTTCTGAAGTGATTTTTTCACGCAAATCGCGAATAGCCTGTTGAAGTTTTGCTTGTTCGGGATGCCCGGCCGACAGAGCAACTGACTGGCTTTGTTCGCCCGATTTTGGGCTCTCAGTTACGGTTTCACTTGCGTGTCTCTGATTGCTCTTGCGCCCAAGCGAGGGGGCCATAAGCGCTTGGTTCACTTTTGGGGTCGCACAAATAGGACAAGTCACCACATCAATTTTAATCTGATCATCAAACGCTGCCGCGCTTTTAAACCAAGCTTCAAACCCATGTTCATTTTCACAAATCAAAGAATACTGAATCACAATTCGTTCCTAATAGCGTGCGCCCTTTTATTTCATGGGTGCCTGTCCCTGTAGCAGAAATCAACTATACCCCATCATGGTTAACGCTTAAACAAAATTGTGCATCATTTTGTAACACCGGTAAGGCACGACGGGCTTTTGTTATTTTTTCAAGATCAATCTCGCCCATAATTAGCCCAGTTGATTGGTCTTGTTTTTGCGCAACTATCTCGCCCCACGGATCAATAAGCATTGAATGCCCATAGGTTTGCCGCCCATTCTCATGGGTTCCACCCTGTGCCGCCGCAATGATATAACACCCCGTTTCAATGGCCCGCGCCCGAAGCAACACCGCCCAGTGGGCCTTGCCCGTGGGCACCGTAAAAGCCGCTGGAACTGCAATTATTTGTGCCCCCGCCGTAGCCAATAAGCGATAGAGCGCCCCGAACCTGAGATCATAGCAAATGCTCATGCCCACATTAACCCCAGCAACCTTGGCAACAACAGCCCGTTCGCCCCCCTGATAGGTATCACTCTCGCGATAGGCTTCGTCCCCGGCAATATCCGCATCAAACAGGTGAATTTTATCATAGGTCTGAACAATGAAACCATCAGGATCAAATAACACGCTTCGATTGGCGAGCTTCCCGTTTTCAAGTGCAATCGCTAAAGAACCGATATGCAAATATAGGGCGTTCTTACGGGCAATTTGTGCACATTGCTCAATGTCAGGATTATCCTCAAATGGATGGGTAACATTTGTCAGTTGCGTTCGGCTCCCACCAAAGGCAACACTCATTTCCGGGGTCAGCAGATAGTTGACACCCTGCTTTTTTGCCTCAGAAGCCCCCTTTGCTATTGCCGCCAAATTTGCATCCGGGGACATGCCTGAGCACATTTGCAAAGCACCAATAACAAATGTTTTGTTCATTTATTAGGTTTACCCAGCAAGCATTGGATCGAGTTTCCCGGCCCGGTCAAGCGCCGCCAGATCATCATACCCCCCGATATGAGCATCATCGATAAATATTTGCGGAACACTACGCCGCCCATTGGCTCGCTGGGTCATATCCGCACGTTTTAATGGATTCATAACCCCTGTTTCCTCATAGGTAACTCTCTTTTCGTCCAACAAACCTTTGGCCGCAAAGCAATAGGGGCAAAACGGTGTCGTGTATATTTCAATTTTTGCCATAATAACAATCTCAGTTGATTTCAAAATTATCGCAATAATTAGCCATCATCCGCCCCGATAACAACCCTTGAAAAACTGATCACGTCAATGTGCGCCACCCCGCCCTTTTGAAGCGCCTTAGTCATGGCAT
>JAJRRG010000001.1 GCA_024279675.1 Alphaproteobacteria bacterium | reverse complement strand
CCAGCATGATATAAGAGCACCATGTGTCAAATTCAAAGAACCATACGAGCGAGCCAATTCGACTTCCTTCATTCATCTATACGACCAAAGCAAATTCAAATTCTGGCATCGCATTAAGTCGTCTATGACATATAATTTCATTGCTGGTTCTCCCCTATTATTGAAAACGGGGGATATTAATGGAATTGCTTCAACTCAAATTTTGGGAAGTGATTTCACATCGAACAATGTACCAATTTCCCTGGTTAAGCCAAACCAATGGCAAAAACTCTCCACCACAGGTGATTGGTCGTTAATCAGCGGAACCTATAGTCCCGGCTTTGAATATGCAGATCTTGAAATTGCCATATCTGGCTGGGCACCGGGACAAGGCGAACCTGCTTTAAGTTTCCCAGGGGAGATATGGGAGCCTTAAACTAATAAAATCCGCCACGTACTCGAAATCAATCGCAGCCATTTTTTCCTTTCACAGAAAATTTTGAACGATCCATTACCAATGAACAAACATTATGCATCACCGAGAAACTTGCCCCGTAAGCTGGGGTTATCACCAAGTCCCACCGGCAATGGTTGGTTTAAACTCATTCATCACGAATTGGATGAAAGTTGCAGCGATTGTGCAAATTCCTGCAAACATATTTCTTCAAGTACATTTATGTATCTCTTTGAGGCGCACAGCAAAACTCTATGGCATAGGTTTCAATCTTCTACTGTGTGGAGTTTTTTGGGCGGAGCGCCATTACTTTTGCAAACTGGCACTGCGGAAAATATTGAAACCAATGTAATTCTTGGCACTGACTTTTCTTCACAAAATCAACCCATAAGTCTTGTTGAGCCGAACGCATGGATGAGACATTCTTCAACGGGCGACTGGTCGTTGTTAAGTTGCACTTACAGCCCCGGCTTTGAACTTAAGGATGTTGAGATTGCCGTTGAAGGCTGGACACCTGGGCAGGGTGAGCCTGCTCTAAGTTTCCCAGGTGAAACATGGAACCCTCTTTCATCGAATGAAAATCATCGGGGCAGATAGGGTCAGGATCGCAGGGTTAACCAAAGATGAAGATGGGTGTGGCGTAGGGCTTAACTATCGCGTTAAGCCTGTCTGGCGACGGAGAGTAACATAACAAATTTTGAGGCTAATCTGCTTTCGATTGGAAACAGACGTGCGGCGCCTATTTGGACTTTTTCTTATTCTCTTAAGCTTTTCCTGCCCACTTCTGGCTGAGGAAGCCCCCACCCCCGGAGCATACTCTGGGGCGGCGCGCGCTTTTGCTATCGATAATCTCACCTTTGCGCTCTACCATGAAATGGGACATCTACTAATTTCTGAATTTTCAATTCCTATTCTTGGCCGCCACGAAGATGCGGCGGACAATATCGCGACCATGTTGTTATTGGCAAAACAGGCACAAAGTGCCGACAAGGCCCTCATGAATAGCGCTCGTGGATGGATGCGTTCTGCCCGCAATGATGATGTATCAAGGGGAAATAACACCATCGGGCTCGCTTCTCTTTATAGCGAACATTCCAGTGATGCGATGCGGGCAACACAAATTGGCTGCATGATGATGGGGAGCAAACGCGATGTATTTTCCAATATTGCATTGGAGTTGGGCCTAACAGAAGAAAACCTTGAGGATTGCTCTAAAAACCTGGGGCAAATTGTGCGGTCATGGATGCGCATTCGCGCCAATATTGTGACCCTTGGCACACCAACTGCCCCAATAAGCATTACATACGAACCAGATGCGAACTTTATGTTCGAAGCGGCATTATTGCGCGACGCAGCAATATTTGAAGAAGCCGTTGATCTTTTCCTCTTAAGCTACGCCCTCCCCCGCCCGATATCTCTGGTTGCTAAATCCTGCGGTACTCCAAACGCCTATTATAACCCGGAAAATGGTGAACTTTTGCTATGTTATGAACTGGTGAAACGGTTTTTATCCCTTGAGACCAGTTAGCCATAAAATCGCCTAAAGTCAGTTTTTCCTAATCCATCCGGCAAATAATTGCGCCAACGCCTGATTGGCAATTGCGCGTTCGTCTTGTGCCCGATTAAGGTAGTGCGCAATATCGAGACTCCCGTCCTCATGACGCAATACATTTGTATATTTGTTCGATTTGGTTGAATGGTTTTGCATTGGAAACTCCTGTTGCAGCTTGAATTTTTACGCTGAACTGGGTTTATTATATTTCCAATTTGTGATAATCATCAAGGTTAGTCTGTGTCTATTGAAATTATCTCATGAATAGTTGGCCGTTCCTATTGCGCATCAAACTTGGCGGTCATCAAGATTGATCTCCGCCATGGATCAATCATATAAGGGGGAAACAACATGTCGGCATCCTATGAAATGGCAGTGTTCTGTCGCGTTGTAGAAGCGGGAAGTTTTGCCAGTGCGGCGGATGCGCTAAACCTTTCACCTTCGGCCGTTTCAAAGATTATTAGTCGCACTGAGGACAGACTGGGGGTGCGCCTGTTAACCCGTACGACCCGAAAACTGTCCCTAAGCGCCGAGGGGGAAACCTATCTGGGCCATGCGCGCCGTATCTTGAGCGCTATCGAAGACGGGGAAACGGATGTGATGCAATCAAGCGCCAACCCGTCAGGGCGTTTGCGCGTAAATACCGGGACTGTTTTTGCGCGACATCAACTGGTTAACATATTGCCCCAATTCCTGTGTCGCTATCCAAATATCAATTTAGAACTTGGTGTTTCTGATCGGCAGGTCGATCTGGTTAGCGAGCAAATTGATGTTGCCATCCGCGCCGGCGCGCTAGCGGATTCTTCACTTGTCGTGCGCAAAATTGGTGACAGTGCACGGGTCATTTGCGCCAGCCCTGCCTACCTTGCCATCCACGGCACGCCTAAATGCGCTGCAGACTTAATGGACCATAACTGCCTGTTGCTTTCAGGGCAATCCAGTCTTCAGCACTGGCCGTTCTCCACCCCAGAAGGGGTAAACCGCATGACGGTGCATGGAAATTTTAGTACCGATAATGCCGATGTGTTGCTGGAAATGGGTCTGAACGGGCATGGGATCATTCGTCTGGCCAAGTTAGTTGTTGGTAAAGACATGGCGGCTGGTAAACTTGTGCCTTTGCTGGAAGACACACATATCGCAGAAAATTTTCCCATCTCGGCCCTGATGCAACCGGGTCGATACCGTGCGCCCCGGGTCAGGGTATTCGTTGATTTTCTGGCAGAAAGATTTACCGATGGGCAATTCAAGTAGAGCCAATACCCCTCAGCCAAATCAGCGCGTCACGATGATATAAATAGGAAATAACCAAAGAATGTTAGACGTTTTTCTAAATGCGGTTTTACCGATATTCGCTGTGGTTGCGTTTGGTTTTGCCTATGGCCGCAGGGGAATTATGGGCCGCGACCTAGCCCAACAACTGAACCGGTTTGTGTTCTACTTCGCGTTGCCAATATTACTTTTCAAACTAATTGCCAGTGTGCCGGTAGAGCAATTCGAGTGGATGCTACTTCTTGCCTATTTTTTAGCAGAACTGACCCTTTATATACTGGGATACTTGATTGCACGTCATGTTTTCAAACGTTCAAGAACTGAAAGCCTGTTGATGGGGATGAGCGCAGGATTTGCCAATCACGTGTTTTTTGTTTTACCCATTGCCCAACAGCTTTTTGGCGAAGTGGCAAGCCTCCCCATCGTGGCGATTATCACCCTCGATGCTGTGGCAATGTTTGCCGGCACCATATTGATTTTGGAAACAATTACAAACCGAGACAAGGGGCTTCCTCCTCTCCGTCTACTTCCGATTTTTGCACGCAACCCGCAAATTATCGGTATTAGTCTGGGTGTTGTTGCCATGCTGCTTGGCGTGCAATTGAGCGGGGGTTTTGACCTGTTCACCCGCTTTGTGGGTGATGCGGCAGCCCCGGTATCTTTGTTTGCGCTGGGGATAATCCTGGCGGGGCAGAAGTTATCCGATTTTGTGCCAGCGGCGGTATTTTCAGGGCTCAAACTATTGATCATGCCCTTGGCAACATGGATTATTGTTGTTGCTGTTTTTCGTATTAGCTCAGACTGGGCTAATCCCGCTTTGCTTGTCGCTGCCGGACCATCGGGGGCCATGCCCTTTGTATTGGCAATGCAATATAAAGTGCCAGTCTCCACAATCGCCTATACGGTACTAATTTCAACAATTGCCTCAGTGGTGAGTATTTCTCTCATGTCGCAGGTCTTTTAGTAACGATGAGTGCAACAACTACCCCTTCTTGACCCACTTCCCAGTTGGCTCTTGTTGCCAATAGGTTGTTTGATGGTCGGTCGACAGGGTTTTCCATGCGACACGCGCCGCACTAACCGCCTCAGGATCATGCCCGTCAAACATGAAAACTAAACGTTGATAGTCCCCCTCCCCATTCGGCACCGCCCCTTTCACAAAAAAACGAACGTGAGCATGGTTGGGGTTTTCATCGCCACTGCAAAGCAGAATGGGATGCGCATTTTCCCCATCGAGCACAAATGTTCCGTGGGGCAAAAAGCTCTCGCCCCGGTACGTCCAAAGTGCCTTGTCCAACGCCACAAGAGCATCGGCATCACCGCTTTGCACAGCGCAAGTCCAATCCCGCTCAAGGGATTTCTCCAGCAATAGAGGCAATACATCCTCCAAGGGTTTTTGTTCCAGATGATAGAATAGTATTTCGGTCATAAAATCGCTATTCCCGTCGCATTCTAATTCTCACGCAAAGCACGCCAGGGTTTGGGCATGATTACCCAACGGTCGTTAATGTAAATAAGTCCGTTGATTGTTAAGCCGACATCATTTCCCGGACGCACAAATTTGAAAGTCGCTATTGGGGCGTCTGTAATGAAATACTGCAGGATTTCATTATACCCGCCGGGGAAATAAAATCGTGCCTTGGGGCTTTCGATCAATTCATCGATGGTTGTAAAAAAGCTAATCAATTCTGTTTGCTCTGGCTTAGGGGAGATCACTATATTGTCGGGCAACAAAACTTTAGAGTACCAATCAATCAACAGGCTCGCCAAGGGCTCCGCGTAAATCATACGAACTTCTTGCGCTGTCGGAATAAGCCGCGCTGTCAAAGCTGCCCGATCTTCAGAATTCAAAAATCCCTCAATTATGGCTCGCCCATGCGCAGGGGAACCTGGAATAAGGTCCGTACTACCCACCTCAAATTGAACTTCACTTGCAGCAAGGTCTTCGCCAACATATTCAACGATTGTCACCAAGGGCGCATCAATTGATTGGGCACAAGCCAAATTTAGCCGCTCCAGCAAGACTTCGTTCGAAACTTCACCCATGGGCACCACAATTCCAGACCGCCCGGCAAGGTAACCGGATGCCCAAAGACCGACCATGACTTTGTCAATGGTTTGGGTGACCGGCAATATATCTCCACAAGCCATTTTGGGGTCAAATAACAGTCCACCTTCCTCTGAGCTTTGCTGCGTATAACCAGTCTGAACCGACAAAAGCCCGATAAATGCTAACGCAAAAATCAATTTTACTTTCATTACAATTTCCTATTGATTTAAGCCACGCCAAGGGCGCGGTATTACAACCCAGTGATTGTTGACAAAATAGAACCCATCAATATCCTGTGGCTTCCCGATAGTGGGGTAGTACATCTGCACCTGTGCAAACGGGACATCACGCAGAAATAAATCTACAATATTTTCATAGCTGCCACTCATATCTTTTGCGAAGGAACTGCTTTTTAATCCAAAAGTAGTCGAAAAATTTATGGAAAACGTTGGTTGTTCAGATGGAAATTCTGCATCATCAAGGCTGGGGCCAAATGCCTCCACGAATTCCTCCATCAAATTTTGAGCCATTTCTTGAGGGAAAACAGCTGAAATATCAGCAAGTTCTGGTCGAAGCTCTCGCAATAGCGCAACTAGGTCAAGATCCGGAGCCGCAAACATATCCGTAAGTGATTGTTTGATTATGGATATATCATCACTGGTAGAACCCAACTCTGGCTCATCTGAACTCCCCGGTTGCACAGCACCATATAATTGCATCACAAGTGCAGAAAATTTTGCTTCCGGCAACACGGTACACGCTGTCCTGATTTCGCCCAAAGTCAGCGAATAGGCATCGCGGGAAACGTATTCCACATTCCCTTGCGCATGCGCGCGAAAGCCCAAGGCCCAAAAAACTCCCTTTTCCGCATGATCACGAAGCATTTGCGTACATGTCAACTGGGGATCAAAAGTGCGTTTCTCGGAGGAAGCGGCGAAAGATGGGGTGGAGAGAACTGCAGAAACAACTGACAATCCGAGGGCCACATGGCCAAAAGCTGAGAATAGTTTCTTAAACATTTTCACCTTCTGGGTTATTGCAAACAAAACTTAAACGTAGAAGCCGGGCAAGATAGTTTTTGCTCGCCCGGCCTCAATTATTATCTAAAAAAGTCGATTATAGGGCACGCCAAGGGCTCATCATCAACACCCAATGACCGTTTACATAGACAAATCCTTCGAGTTTCATGTCATCACTAACAGAGGGGAAAATGATGCGGATTGTGCCAAACGGCACATCTTCCAGATATAGATCAACAACGTCCTTAAACCCGCCGGGTAGATCATCCAACCGTCCTTCGTCAGCAAGGCTTTTGGTTGTGCTAAACATGGAATCGCCAATGAGAAATGGGGATGGGAAATTTTCACCCGACAGACGTCGGCCAAACAGTTCTTCGTACATTTCTACCATTTCAGTGGCGAGAGGTTCAGCAAAGAGGGCACGTATATCTTCATCGGTCGGCTGAAGGGCCAACAGAATTTCTCGAATGTCAGAATTCGCTGACCCAAATAAATCTAATAGCGCCTGGGGCTCTGGAGATGTGGGGGCCATTGCAGGCGGGTTGAAGTGACTTTCTACGAGATCAGCAAATGTTTTTCCTGAAGCCGCATTGCAAGCAACGTTCATTTCTGCAACCAAATCCGCGACAGATCCTTCATTTATTGTACGATTTTCGCCCTCAAGGTGGCTGATATATCCAAAGGCCCACAATGCGGCACCTTGTGCATTTTCAGACAAAACCGGCACACAATTTGCGTCCGGGTCAACGTAAGCAGCCTGCGCATAAACTGGCTGTGTAAGCGTCATTGAAGACAGGGCAATTGTGGTCACTAGAAGTAATTTTTTAAGCATCGTTTTTCCTTATTCAGTTAAGTATTTGTCTGTACGTGAGAAATTAGGTTTCATAATGATCGGCGACCAATTGATCAAGAACGGCAACACCAAAGCCAGATGTCCAGCTTTTATTAGTATCATTAGCCGGGGTGCCAAATCCTGTTCCTGCAATATCAAGATGCGCCCAGGGCACATCATTGACAAAACGCTGGAGGAATTGAGCCGCTGTGATCGCGCCGCCGTAACGGCCACCAGTATTTTTGATGTCGGCGAAACGGCTTTTGATCATTTTGTCATAGGCTGGGCCAAGGGGCATACGCCAAAGTTTTTCGCCTGTCACATTTCCGGCCTCGCTTAAACGCGCAGCCAACTCGTCATCGTTTGAAAACAACCCCGCATAATCCTGTCCCAACGCCACCATAATGGCCCCAGTCAGGGTCGCCAAATTGATCATAAGCTTGGGCTTGAAACGGTCTTGTGTGTACCAGAGGGCATCCGCCAGTACGAGACGGCCTTCCGCATCGGTGTTGATAATCTCAATTATTGTGCCAGACATGGCTTTTACAATGTCACCCGGCCGCACCGCATTGCCATCGGGCATGTTTTCAGCCAAACCGATAACCCCGACAACATTCACCTTGGCCTTGCGCAGGGCGAGGGTTTTCATGAGGCCAGTCACCGCAGCGGCACCTCCCATGTCCCCTTTCATGTCCTGCATGCCCCCGGCGGGTTTGATGGAAATGCCCCCGGTATCAAACACCACCCCTTTGCCAACAAAGGCGATGGGTTGGTCGGATTTTTTACCCCCGTTCCAGCTCATGATGGCTAAACGGGAGGGACGGGTCGAGCCCTGCCCGACACAAAGCAATGATTCCATGCCGAGTTTGTTCATTTCGGTTGGGGTAAGAATTTCAACCTCTATGCCAAGCGAAGAAAGAGATTTTGCAGCTTTTGCAAATTCGACAGGCCCAAGAACGTTGGGGGGTTCGTTGACCAAATCACGGGCAAGTAAGGTGCCATGGGCACGGGCCATCACTGGAATGGAGGCCTTATCAACGTCACGCTTTTTATTGACGTACATTACAATGTTTAAATCCGTTGGAGCAGCATCGTCATCCTTGCTTGGGGTTATGTATTTATCGAAACTATAATGGCGCAGGTGCATGCCCGCGATGAGTTGGGCAATCTGTGGTGGCGACATATCCGGGGCATCCAAAATCAGCGCGATCTTTTGCGCCTCTAAATTTTGCAGCGACCCCAACAATTTTCCACCAAAATTAGCATAGCTCAAAGAGCTCTGTTCTTGTTCGCTGGCACTATTATCTTCGTCAATCTTTGGACCTGTTCCAACAATCAGCAAACGCTTTGCGTCAAGATTGGGCGGCGCTAACACATCCAGAACCTGCCCCCTTGTGCCTGTAAAAGTCGCGGCGTTCTTCAAAGTGTCCCAATCCAGCCCACTTTTGATAAAAAGCGTATCTGCTTCACCTTCGGGGCGATTTCCCTCATGGGCAAACATCACCAGAACTGATGTCTTTTTTACGGGGAAGTTTGCGGTTTTAATGGTCAGTTTTTTCGTCATAAATCTACCTTGATCATAGGGCATTTGAAAAATAAAAGCGTTGCAAACGTCTTAATAACAGTGTTGCGCCTCAAATGTAACCACTAGGTTTAGACGCTTTTTGTTAAGGGTCAACTCACAGGCAACATATGATTATTGCAATGGGAAACATTGTGTTAGGATATTTCAGAGTGATCTGTTGACCTAGCGTTTGATCGTTTGACCCAGCGCCCAGGAACGTTTTGTCGTCTATAAGAGTATGTTTTTGTAGTAGTATGAGTATATTGAGCCGCTATCTAATTGTTCGTTTTGTTAAAGGCGGGGTGATCCTGTATCTTTTGGCGACATTTTTGGTGTGGTTGATACAATTACTCAGACTTTTTGATCTGGTTACGGAAAAGGGGCAAAACCTTTTTACGCTGATGGGGCAAGCGTTTTTGACCACGCCCCCCCTCTCCCGCCAAATTGTTTATATCTGTATGGGAATAGGGCTGGCACAGGCGTTTTCAGCACTGCAAAATTCCCACGAGCTTCACACCATTCATATCGGTCGCCGCCTCAAAGCAATCTGGTCGGCGCTGCTTGTCTTTGGCCTTGGGGGCGCCCTGCTCGCTTTGTTTATTTCCAATTGGGCAGAGCCGGTTTCCCGGCGCATCACAAATGAATGGACGGCACAAATTGCAGTTGACTTGTTGAGCCAGTCCCTCAGCCCGCGCAGGTTTACCGAGATTGCACCGGGCGTTGTCATTCGTATCGGGGGGCGAAATCGCGATGGTACAATCACTGATTTTTTTGCGGATGACCGGCGAGACCCAGAAGTGCACCGGGCCTATATCGCTGAAACGGCCGAAATTGTTGTTGGCAATGACGGGTTTCAGATTAGCCTTAGGGAGGGACGGTTGCAGGTTTCTCCGACGCAGGGCAAGTATTCCGAGATTGAATTTACACGTTATGATCTGGCGATTGACAAGCTGACTGAACCTGTTGAGTTGGACAATCCGCTGTCCAATCGAGATACTTTCGATTTATTGCAACACGCCTATGACAACGGTCAATTTGAGGTTGGCGCCGTCGGACAAATTCAACTCCGCATGGCGGAGGGGCTTCGAGTTATTTCCCTGTGTCTGCTTATTGCCGCCTACAGCGCCTTCCCCCATGGGCGACGCAGGCGCACCTTTCTTCCCCCGGAACTCGTTGTTCTAGCGATTGCAATTTTAGAGCGTTCAGTCTCGGATTACTCCTCGGCAACCTCATATTTAGGGCAATTCATTGGGCCAAGCGTTATGCTGGTATTAGCGGTACTGCTATTTATCAAGCAGCTGTACGGGCGAAAACAACCTGCCATTGCAACACTTACGCTCAGCGAGGCAAAAATATGATCTCGCGCTTAGACTGGTTCATCACCAAGCGTATGATTACTCGGATATTGAGTGTTGTATTGGTATTCTTCTTCCTGATTTTGCTCAGTGAATCTTTAGACACGCACCGGTTCTTACGCATTTCAAAGATAAGTGGCGATGCTATTGCCTGGCTGGCGGTGGTGACATCAGGGGTTCGCTGGACAATAAAAACCCTCTCAATTACCATTTTACTCGGTTCAATTGTCGCACTCGTCGAGTTACAGGCACGCAGTGAACTTGTTATTATCAAGGCTGCGGGCATCTCGATCTGGCGCATTATGCGCGGCCCAATCATAGCCATTGCTTTGTTTGGCATTTTGGTTTCGATGGTTGGCGAAGGGATTTCCACAAAAATAAATCGAGAAATCAACCCGACCCCGCCGGGCCTCGGGGGTGGTATTTCCCGTTCGACAAGCGATATTTGGCTTCAACAATCCGGCCCAGATGGGGCCTATTTTATCCGGGCGGAAGGTGCACGTCAAAATGGTTCTATTTTGGATAAGGTCGAAGTGTTCCCAGCCACCGGTGGAGATGTGCGACGTATAATTGCAGAACAAGCTGAGTATTCCTGGCGCAGTTGGCAATTCAAAAATGCAACCCTGATCGGTGTTGGTGGTGTCACAACACAAGTTGAGTTGTATAGTTTAGCCACAAATTCTACACGGGCGGACTTGCGTGTATCCCTTGGCTCTACTGAAGATTTTACCTATTTTGAGCTTGTTGATGTACTTACATCAGGTGTCAGTGACCCTGCAATTCGCGCTGCGGCGGTCACCCGACTGGCAAAATTGTCCTCCCTCCCCCTGCTGCTTGTTGGTTCTTTGTTAATTGCGTTTGCATTTACTGCCGGATACCGGCGCGGCAATACGTATGGAGGTGCTATACTGTATGGAATATTACTTGGCTTCGTAGTGTTTGTTATCACTGAGATGGCAGATCGGGCAGGTTCATCGGGGGTT
>JAJRRG010000017.1 GCA_024279675.1 Alphaproteobacteria bacterium | reverse complement strand
TTTATAGTTGCAAATGATAACAACTATGCTGAGGCTCGTTTGGCTGCGTAAGCAGTTCGATGACTTCGAACTCAAGCCCTTTTCCCCTAGCAGGGTCTAGGCGGGGTCCGCAGGTACCTGGCAACAGAAACCTGCACTTTTCTCTTTCATTATTGTATACTTTTAGTCATTGGGAACGAAATTTTTTTGTCCGCAACAATTGTTCCCTTGATATATACCTCGGTTTCAGGCTCTTATAGGGCAAGTAAATATTCAGCTGCGCAAGGAACCAAAAAATGGCTCAAGATCACATTCGTTATGATGTTCTCACACAGGATGCCCTGCGCGGTGTGGTTCGCAAAGTGTTAGGCGAAGTTGAAAAAGTGGGCCTGCCGGGCGACCATCATTTTTTCATCTCTTTTGCCACCAAGGCCCCCGGTGTGCGCATCTCTAAAAAGTTGCTTGAGCAATACGAAGAAGAAATGACCATCGTCATCCAGCATCGCTATAAGGATTTGAAAACCTCGGACACAGGTTTTGAAATCGGCCTCGCCTTCGATGGAATTGAAGAATTGCTGATTATCCCGTTTTCCGCCCTTAAGGGATTTTTTGATCCGTCCGTTGAATTTGGCATGCAGTTTGAACCCGCCCAGACAAATCTTGAAACAGAAGATAGCCCTGTTCAAGAAGTTAAAAATTCATCTTCCTCGGAACAGGTCGAAGACAGCTCAGACGAGAAAAAATCCACTGAAGACGATGACGGCGATAAAGTTATCAGTCTTGATTCTTTTCGCAAAAAATAACCAAAAAACAGTCAGAATCCTCCAGTGAAAAAGCGCTCTCTAACCCTTGCAGGACACAAAACCTCCCTTGCTTTGGAGGATGAGTTCTGGCACGCGCTCGAGGAAATTGCGCGCGAATACCAGCTATCGATCCCGGTGCTTATTGCTGAGATCGACACGCATCGACAGAACAAAAACCTATCCTCAGCAGTGCGTGTTTATGTGTTGCAATACCTCCAGAACCGCATTTAGGAAAATTGCCCCACTCCTCACGAACCGTCGCAAATTTCGCAAAACCTAAAGCCTGTGAAGTTCAAAAATATTCACGCAACTAAATTTATGTGTTTGTTAAAACTCACGCCGGTGGGCTGGACAAAACCTCACGCCGATCCGTATTTTGTTTGCAAGTATATTTTGTTCCAAAACAGCCGCACATTTTTACAAAGACACGCATTATTGGTTCGGCACATCTGTACTCAGCAAATCTGCGGGTTGATGGTTGAATAAAAGCGGGTCTTGCGACTCAAATTCAAACACCAACGGCGCTGCATTACGGGCCGCCGCTGCCGCCGCATCTCGCTCACGTTGACGCACCACCTCAGCTTCCTGTGCCGCGGCTTGCCGGGCAGCAGCCTCTGCGGCTGCTTGAGCGGCGCGTTCAGCGTCTTGTGCAATCAAACGTTCCCGTTCAAGGGCCACCTCTCTGGAGCGTGCAATCTGTTCCGTGCGTAGTCTCTCAAGTTCGTCCAATTCAAGTTCCAGCACACGCAAATCAATGGCGTCCACCAATTGTCCGGCGTCAAGCTGGCGTTCAGGGGCAGTTAAACTCCCCGACAACAATATGTTCAGTTCAGCATTATTCGGTGTAATCAACCCATCCGGGTCGCTCAATGCTAAGGGTGAAAGCACCCAATCCCCACTCAGCGACAAATCCGAGAAATCTACCCGTATTGCCCCAAGCAGTCGCGCCGTTTCACCCTGTGCGAACAAACGGGTAGCCCGCAAATTTCCCCCTGCAATTTGAAAAATACCACTGATTGGGTCAGGCCTAAAGCTGCCCCTTTGCAAAGAGATTTCCATAAAGTTTAGCAAAGCATCACTGTCCAGATCAGCCAGACGAGGCTCCCCGGAAAGACTATCAAAAACCGCAGGATCAAAATGACTAAGTTGTGCATTTGCAAGGGAAAAACTTCCCTCCCCGCTCAAAGCATCAACTATCTCAGTAAAACTTGCCCCGTTGCTTTCCACAAAAAATCCAGCATCAACAACACCTGTAAGATTGTCTGAAATCCCCCCCGGAAAAATCCCTTCTAGAGGGATATTTACCAGACTGGCCCGTGCGGAAAATTGGTAAGAAAACTCACTACCCGTGCAACACAATTCAACATTGCCAACAATTGTCCCGGTGTCATTTTTCCCGCTAATATTTGCCAAAGAAATAGAGTTCTGATCAAGGACAAGATCAAAACTAACATCCTGCAAAAATGCGTGGTTATCCGCTAATATTTTAGACGTGACAATGTGAATTTTGCTTGTCATCTGCCGACCCGGGCCAAGATCAATCGGTCCTTCCGGCCAAATACTTTCACCGCTGATCAAAGCCGCTGGCCCGGCCAAAACACTGTAAATTTGCTCAACCTGAAGTGGAACAACGTTAAGCTGCCCAACAATCGACATACCGGTTTCACCATTGGTAACTGTCAGTCCCCCAGTCAGCGGGCTATCTTCGCCAATGTCCCCCGAAACCATCAAGTTTTCGAGGATCACACTTTTTCCGGCAACAAAATCCACATTGCTGATACCGCTTGCGGGGGGCAAGTGGATACCCCCAACGCCCATTAAATCAAGCATTGGCGCGAAATCTTTCAGGGAAAAATCCACACTCCCACGCCCGCGCACCTGACTTAAATCTGACAAAATCAATGAACCTGAATAACCCAGATGTTCCCCTCTGGCCTCAGCCAGAATATTTGTTTGCAAACTATTGGACAGCGTACCTTGCGCAGATAGGTTTAGAGTTACAGGTGTCCCCTCCCCAAGGAGTGATTGCGAACCCAAGGCCAATTGCGCCGCAAGGTCATCCCCATCCTCAGCTTGAATTTTTGCCACCAGATCAAGTGGCGCGCGCGTGAGGTTGCGCAACCCATCCTCCATACGTAATTCGGCCTCAAAGACGCTTTGGCGCGAGCGGCCCACGGCCGACATAATTTGTGCCCCACCATCTTCAATCGGGCTAATATCGAAATTCATATCCAGTGGCCGGGCGGCAGCAAACCAGCTTTTTAATTCTTCACTCCCCCCCAATTGTGACACCAGCACATCAACAAAATCCATGGAACCATCTTCAGTCAGAGTGAAGCGCCCCCCCCCGGAAATATCGGGGCTTAAAATCCCTCCGCTTATTTCTCCAGTGAGGGATACCTGTGCCCCCCCAAAGTCTACCGCACTAAATCTCTCCACATGAATGTTGGTTGGCGTCCAATTCAGTTGCAAAGCGACCGATTGCCCGGAAAGCCCCAAAACGGTTATTTCCTCGGCAACAATATCCAACGCGCCATGTGGAAAGTTTTGAGCAAATCGGCTGCCCGGCGTAAAATCAGGCATCAGCGATGAAAAAATCCCACTTTGCGCGACATCCATTGAGCTTAGCCGCATGCTAAACAAGGCAGACCGAACTTCCTCACGATTGCCGCGCACTTGTCCAACATCGAACTGTCCGGCAAATGTATGCGCTTTTCCTTCAAGGGGCAGCTCACCAAGAATCAACTCCCCGTTGCGAACAGCCAAAACACTATTTTCAAGATTTATGTCCGCCTGTAAATTTGCCGAACTGGTATGAATAGGATCAACATCATCAACATGCGTCCATAACCGGGCCAGACTTCCCAAACGTTTACTGCTGAGTTCAACCCGGCCCGCGTAACCAAACTTGCCCTCACTTGCCAATATGTCCCCGGCCAGATGTAAGACACTTTCCCCTGGCAATTGCCCGGTCAAATTTTCCAAAGTCCAGCTTTGCCCATCACTCAGCGCGTCAATTCTAAGGTTTCTAAGTCCAAACTCTGCAATACTAAGTTCAACAATATCCCCCCCGATACGCCCTTTCATCGGCGGAACAGGCAACGCTGGTAGTTGACTAAGTAAATCAAAAATACTGGCAGAACTTGCATTTATATCCCGTCGATAATCAACGGGTGCCAAGGCCACAACACTCGCAGAAATAACCGCATCAAAATCTGATTCTGCACCGAAACGAACAACACCGGCTCCGGTAAGGCGACTACCCGCCTGATTTTCATCCATGGCCACTTCAAAGGCAGAAAACAAAAGCTTGTCCGAAGATATTTCAAGCTCACTTGTCAGCACAAAGTCCCCTTGTACCTGATCAACAATGGCCTCCTCGCCAACGCTATCAGCTTGGGAGGCCGCTCCAATCGCACTTTCAGGCGCAAACCGAAATGTCCCCTCGCCAACAAATTTCGGATCGGCACCAAAACTCATTATCCCCTCGCCAGAAACCGTATAGGCGCCACTGTCAGGTTTCCAAAACACCGAAGCAAGGGTTGAAGAATTTTCATTAATTCCGCCAATACTTATGCGTAAAAAATGCGGTACGCCCTGATAATTAGTCTGTCCCCGTAGGTTAAATGGCCCCCGCACCCCTGAAATGCTTAACTCACCCTCAAACCCCTCAATGCGCCAATCTTCTCCACTCCGCCTATCCGTTAGGGACAATGCTCCATCAACAATTTTGGCTTTGGCAACGGATATTTTACTCTGCTCCATGCCTTGGGGCAAACTCAATGGGATTTGAAACTCCCCATCCTTATCGATATTCAAGTTCACCTTAGGGCTGGTCAAAACAAGATTAGTGATCGCAAATTGGTCTCGCAAAAAATCCATCAAGGAAAAATCAGCAACAATACTTTCAATCTCAATCAAAGGGTAAAATGCCGGCCCAATAATAGTTCTCCCAAGACGGATTTGGGGCTGTGGCAACAGGACAAAATTTATTTCCCCGGCAATGATTACATCGGTACCCAAGCCCTCTTCGGCCATGGTTTCCAACCGATCGCGATAACCACTCCAATCTATCAATCTTGGCACAACAAAACCGGCTCCCAGCAACAGGATAGCCAACACACCAATGACGATATAAAGCCGATTTAGCACTTTAATACGAATCCAACAGCCAAAATTTCATATTCGTTTTTTACGAAAAAATTCACCCCACGTCATCCCCAAAACAACGCCTGACCTCAGCCATCAATATACACCATAAATAGCTTATATAATATGATCCTTGCCCAAACAGCTTCAAAAGCCTATCAATTTGGACAAAGTAAAATATGACGACCTTGTAACGATAAGATTTTTAAGCAATTCAGGTAAGCATGGTTCTGGGGCACCACATTCTATATCGCGTCGTCCGAAATTGGGTAAAACCCAATGTGGATAGTTTCTTTGGCCTGCAAAAACCAAAACTCTGGGCCTTGGCATTGTTGGCAGGTATCGCCGGCTCACTGGTCGCAATCGCTTTCCGGCAAACCATCGGCCTTATTCAATGGATTTGGGCCGGCACAAGAAGCGAAATATATCTGGATAAGCTGGCGACCTTGCCCTGGTGGGTCGTGGTTGTTGCACCCACAATTGGCGGCCTAATCGTTGGACTTATTTTGATGGTTTGGGGCGAGACAGAGCGCCCCGGTGGCGTAGCGGATGTCATTGAGGAGCGCGCCCAAAGTTCAGACCGGTTATCCTTCAAACGCGCCTCCATAAGTACGCTTGTCACCCTTGTTACCTTGGGTTCAGGGGGCAGTGGCGGGCGCGAAGGCCCCGTCGTCTACTTTGCGGCGGCGGTGGCCAAAACTCTGTTTCGGTTTTTTGAACTTCCCCCCTCCGCCCGTCGAACCATATTGGCCTGCGGGGTGGGTGCCGCCATTTCCGCTTCCTTTAACGCCCCCATCGCCGGGGTTTTGTTCGCCCACGAAGTCATTCTAGGCCACTTTTCAATCAGCGCATTTGTGCCCCTCGTCATTGCCGCTGCAGTCGCCTCGGTTATTGCTAGCTTCTGGTTCGGGGATGTGCCTTTATTTTTGTTGCCCGAATTCCATATCACCTCGTTTTTTGAATTACCCGCCTTTGCCTTACTTGGGCTGACTTGCGCCATTGTCGCCATTTTATTTCAAGCATCCCTTATTGGATCGGACTGGCTCAACCGCCGCTTAAATATGCCCACACTCATTCGCCCAATTGTCGGGGGATTTTTAGTCGGTCTCATCGCCTTGGTTTTCCCCGAAATTCTTGGGGTGGGTTATGAGGCCACATCAAATGTATTGGCCAATAAATATGGACTACTGCTTCTTCTGGGATTGATAATCGCAAAAACCGCAGCCACTGCCATTACCCTTGGCGCGCGCATGGGGGGCGGTGTATTCTCTCCAAGTCTCTATCTTGGTGCCATGACCGGGGGCGCATTTGGCATCATCGCCGCTCAATTTTTCCCAGAACTTGCTTCCACCCCCGCCCTTTACGCCATTATCGGCATGGGGGCCGTTGCCGCCGCTGTTTTGGGCGCACCAGTATCCACCACTGTGATGATTTTTGAACTCACGGGAAGTTTTTCCTTTTCCATCGCCGTGCTTTTGGCCGTGTCCATTGCCACCGGCCTATCCCAAATCGCCATGGGACATTCATTCTTTTTCTGGCAACTTTATTCCCGGGGTATCATGCTTGAGGCTGGCCCCCACGAACATCTGGCCAAACAAGTGTTTGTGCGCGAACTACTCGTTCCCTTTGATCAGGATGAAACGGCACCGGAATTTGATCCCGCTCGCATGTGGCTAAAGGACAAGGACACGCTGGCTGTCGCACTCAAAGCATTTACCAACAGCGGCAAAGCCCGCCTTTTAGTGACTTCAGGGCCTAACAACACCCCAATAGGTTGGATAAAGCATGTGGATGCCCTATCCAATTTCAATAAGGCTTTGGTTGATAAAAGTTGCGAGGAACACGGGTAAAAATACTCTTAAATCTATCCCCCGTATTCCATAATCAAAGTCGGTTCACCCTTGTAAGTCGTGAGCACTTTATCCACAAACCCACACTTTTCTGCCACTCGTTTTGTCGCTGCATAATCCGGGTCAATAATGCACACGGGTTTTACCCCACCAAAACGCGGCAAACCCCATGCCATGCCCGCTTGCATCGCTTCCGTCGCATATCCCTTACCGTGGGCCGAAGGTACCAAGACCCACCCTGCCTCTGGTGCCCCCTGCAAACTCGGTTCGATTTCGCGTCGGAAATCACTAAATCCAACGATGCCAATATACTTCTTGCTCGATTTTTCAATCACAACCCAATAGCCTATCCCCTGCAATATCCATGAACCAGCCTGTTTCATCAAATTGCCCCAGCTTTCGGTTCGCGTCGCAACTATTCCAGAAATATGCTCCACCACCAACGGATCAGCCCACATATCGGCAAAATCGGCAAAATCCTCCGCCCGAAATTCCCGCAATATCAACCGCTCGGTTTCAAGAACCGGCACGCCATTAAACTCTAGTATCAACCCATTTTCCTTTCATGCTTTTCACAGCTTTACCCCCGCAACGACAACCTATCCCCCATATTCCATAATCAAAGTCGGCTCGCCTTCATATGACGTGAGTGCCTTATCCACAAATCCACATTTTTGTGCCACCCGCTTTGTCGCTACATAGTCCGGGTCAATAATGCACACCGGTTTCACCCCACCAAAACGCGGCAAACCCCATGCCATGCCCGCTTGCATCGCTTCCGTCGCATATCCCTTACCATGAGCCCATTGCGCCAAAACCCATACAGCCTCAGGCTGCCCCAAAAAATCCGGGATAATCTTTCGTTTGAAATCATTAAACCCCACATGGCCAATAAACCGCCCGCTTGCCTTTTCTTCCACAGCCCATCCGCCAAGTCCGATAAGCGACCAGGAACCAGCCACCATCTTCATGCGCGCCCAGCTTTCGCCCCGCGTCGCAACGATTCCAGAAAGATGTTTCATCACCACAGGATCTGCCCCAACAGCAGCAAAATCGTCAAAATCCTCGAATACAAATTCCCGCAATATCAACCGCTCGGTTTCAAGAACCGGCACGCCATTAAACTCCAGCTTCATAAACTCTCCAAACAAAAAAACCCTCGGCCACTCAAGGCCGAAGGTAATTCTCATATCATACTTCGCCGGCAATACGCGACGAACTACCACATTATTCCGTCGGTAAAGTCGCAACAAATGCCAATACACC
>JAJRRG010000255.1 GCA_024279675.1 Alphaproteobacteria bacterium | reverse complement strand
TGCTGTTGTCCAGTAAATGGATTGAATGATGTACAAGCCGAAAGCGTTAATGCTAATGCGGCTGCTACGAGAATATTACTTTTCATTTTGTGGTACCCCTGAGTAAACGTATAAAAAAATGCGGTGAACGCTCCACATGTTCCAACGATCAACCTAAAATTATTTCCGCCAGCCCATATTGAGATTTTTGGCTTGCAAGTCAAATTAAACCTGCAAATTTAACTATCTGCAAGCTCAATTAAACCTAAATAGCCAGCATTCCGTGTGCGCTGGACACAGCTATATTATTAGCTTGAATGTGGCAGGATAGTGGTAATGCTCGAGGTAATTTTACCGGGGCATAATCAGAACAAAATCTCGCAAACAAGAACTTAATTCTGCACCCATGGCGTGATTGGCAGACCTTCTCTAATCCAGCCCGGTGCTTCGGAGGAGCCCGTTGTTCCCCCATAAACTGAGAATACATTTTCGTATCCCCTGCGCGCAAGTTCCGCCTGAACAATGCCTGATCGCCGGCCAGAGGCACAAATGAATGCGACGGGTGTGCCAGGATTTGCTTGTGTTAGCTGGGCCAGTTTATTTAGGAAATCCGTGTCCTGCATCGAAATAGGTACCGCCCCTTGTGCAATTCCAGTGTTACGCCATTCATCTGGGGTGCGCACATCAATCAGCACAAGATTGTCGCTTTGAACAGCCAGATGCACATCTTGAGCGTGCATATCCGTTGTGGCAGAAAATTCTGCAGCAAATGCGGATGTGCCAAATAGTATGCCGAGTAAGACGATTGCGCCCATGAGACGCGTGAGCAGGTTTGTGGCAAAGGTCATGGGTGTACTCCGTTGGGTTTGTATATCACTTTTTACTAATATATATTTCAGCCTTTGCCAAGGCTAAAGGGGTCAGATGCGTATAACAAAAAAGTGAGCTGAACTCCGCTCGTATGGTCCACGTTAAGCGTGAACCATACGCCTATGAATCCCATTGTTGGGTGAATGGATTGGGTTATTCCCCTAACTTGTGAGAACGATGCGCATCAGGTCGGCCGTATTCCGAGCACCCAATTTTTCCATAACCCGTGCACGATGTACCTCAATTGTTCGAGGAGATATTCCCAGGTCTCGCCCCGCTTCTTTGTTGGATTGCCCATTGGATATAAGTTGCAATACTTCACGCTCGCGCGGGGTAAGTTGATTAAATCCACGAATTTCAATGGGACGGCGTCCGCCCTGAACAGCGCCTAAATGCACATCACGGCGTAAAGCTTCTTTGACCGCACGCACAAACTGCTCAGTGTCGACAGGTTTGGTAATGACATCCGTTGCCCCTGATTTCATTGCGGATACTGCCCCCAAAACATCAGGTGTGTCAGCAAGCATAAAAACAGGTGTTCCAATGCATATGTCTTTGATTTTTAGTAACGCCTCTTGCGTTGGATAGGCATCAATCACCAAATTGAGAATGACCACATCGGGGGGGTTGCGTTCGATGGTTGCAAAAAAACTATGTTCATCGGTGGAAGATTGGGTTTGGAAACCTTCGAGGCGGAATAACACACTGAGCGCTTCACATGTTCCCTGATCCCCATCAATTATATGCACAAGGCGATCTCTGTTATGGTAGGAATGGTAATAAATATCTTGGTTCATAATATTTGTCCTCTTAGAAAAAATATGGCTTTCAAACTTTCAGACCGCAGAAATAAAACCGTAGAATTTTAACCTCACAACCACCCATCTCTGGGCATAGATCAACCGATAACCTCACTGACCGATTTGGTCGGGAAATACGTAAATTCTAAAATGTGATTTTCCCCCTAGGGAGAATCACTCTCGCAGTCTGAACTAGGTGTTGTGCCGGGTGTAATCCTGAAAGATGCGTAGACTCAAACACCTACACATAGGATTAAAATCCTAGAAGGAAAATGTAAAGGATTATTTTCCTATTAGTATTAGAACGTAGAATTACGCCGAATACCTGTCAATTTAGGGTGTGTGTTAGGTCAGTTGTCCACAATAGTATCAACATTGGACTGCCATTTGAAATTCAGCCCTGATGAAAAGCTTCCAAGGGGCAACTTACAAAATCATGGCCCTACATATGCAGGGCCATGTTCAAGAGTTACATTTATTTTTTCAGCAAGTCGCGAATTTCGCTCAACAGTACTTCCTGTGCAGGGGGAGCTTTGGGTGCCGCAGGTTTTGCTTCTTCTTTGCGTTTCATCGAGTTAATGCCCTTAACCACCATGAATAATGCGAAGGCAACAATCAGAAAATTGATTATCGCATTGATAAATAGACCAATGTTCAGTGTGGCAATGCCAGCCTCTTTTGCCGCATCAATGGTTGCATAGGTAGTGCCACCAGCATCACCCAGCAGAATAAACCAGTTAGAAAAGTCGATGCCCCCAAGCAACATACCAACCAGTGGCATGATAACATCGGCCACGAGCGAGCCGATAATTGAGCTGAACGCAGCCCCGATTACAATACCGACCGCCATGTCGATCATATTGCCTTTGATGGCAAATTCTTTGAATTCTTTAAGCATAATGTGTCCCTGTAATATTTTAACGTATTTACTAAGTAAGCCTCTTTTTGACTTTTGAGCGGTGCTCTAGGGAGGATTTTGGCGGAAAACCGCTGTGTAAGCAAGGTTTTATGCGTATAGAGCCATTTGCACTGCGGGAATTTTTACAAAAGACAAGGGTACTTGATTTTCGCAAAATGCGTTTAAGTTAACCGGTTGTTTACGATGTTTTTGTGAAAAGGGAAGGTGACCCCTTGTTTCGGTTTGGCATTGGGTTCGTTTCTTTGGTTCAGGCCGCACGGATATTGAATGGCCCACGCGC
>JAJRRG010000016.1 GCA_024279675.1 Alphaproteobacteria bacterium | reverse complement strand
TTTGTGCGCACACTGGGTACTTTATGGTCACAGGCAACTTGCCAATGTTGTGGAATTTTCTTAACCGGCAAGTCAACCAACCAGAACAGGTGGGCCAAATCCGTCGTGTGGGCAAAACTGCTTTTACTAAGTGCCAAATTCCAATCACCACCAAGGACAACATAATTTCCTTTGGCATACTCATCTTGGGCAAAGGCAAAAACCGCATCCACTTGCTTGTGTCGCGTCGCCCCCTCTGGGTCAAAGGCCGCCAAATGTAAATTGACCACCACCCAATGTGCTGAACTGTTTTCAATTTTATACCGGCTCACCAGCAGGGCATAATCACGCTTGATAAGCCCCGCCAGATAGACTGGCTCGGCGGGAAGTTTTACAATTTCTACGTTTGCTGGAATAACTGGACTTAAGGTGAGTGTTCCGTGGCAAAGCCGCAATGGCCAGGGCAGACCCCAACTGGAAATATCACCATGAAAAAAGGCCAGATAATCTGAAAATCCTGCAAGAATTTGTTTGCGCACCGACACCCAATAACTCAATGGGCTTTTGTCGGATACTTCTTGTAACATAAAAATACGATCGCCATCGCAGTCTAAAAATTGCATCAGGGCGGTCTTTATCCCCTCAAGATTATTCTTTACAGCCCTTCTTGAAGGAGGAAACCAACGCTTGCCCCCATCCATGACGAAGTCAGAGTCTTTGCCCAATCCGGCATACCCGATATTCCAGATCGTGACGCTAAGGTTTTCACCAATTTGCTCAGATAAATTATCTGGGCGTCTAAGAACCTTCACACGATTACCCAGAGGACGCGTGCGATTCATAAAAACCACAAGTAAAATATAAAGAATAAGCGCCACAAAAATTGCCGTGACACCCATACCTAGAATACTCATCCCCACAGATCGACCTTATATGCTAATGACGGGCCAAATCGGACAGCAAACCAGCGGCAACGGAAAGCCGTGATACAGTAAGTTCACCCTCCGTCAACTCTGTGACCATGCTTTCAATCCGACCAATTTCCCCAGAAAGGGCTTCATCCCAAGCCTGCATTCGCTGAGCAATGTCACCATCACAAGCCCCAAGAACATCCGCGCTCAAATCCCGCTGTGCCCGCATAACATTGGCCAAAGCCCTGTCGAGCGCCATACGATCATAATGGTCACTCGTTTTCACATGGCGGCTAAGCTCTGTAATACGTCCTAGGCGGAAGCGTTCAAGTACGGCAAAATACCCTTGGGTTGCCAATTCAACACTTGCCCCACTCTGCTCCGCAAGGAAAACAATGTCCGAGGCTAAGGTCAGTGCACTAAGTTCTGCAATGCGACGCGCCAAATCTTTTGGTGTGCCACCCTCTTCAAATTCTTGCGCCTGTTCGGCAACACT
The DNA here is from genome assembly GCA_024279675.1 of Alphaproteobacteria bacterium. GTDB lineage: Bacteria > Pseudomonadota > Alphaproteobacteria > Rhizobiales > Devosiaceae > DROE01. The sequence goes on along the minus strand of JAJRRG010000016.1, from coordinate 7,968 downwards.
TTTTTCAATAAAAGCGGGCAATTTCTCGCGCCAGACTTTCCTGACTTGCTCAATACCCTCAGAGTATTTCTGAACGATCTCTGACAACCCAGACTCAAAGGAAACATTTCGTAAGAACCACAGGGTTTGATTGACCAACAATGTTTGCACTTCAGAATACAAGTAGAGTTGGATTTCTCCCGTTACCTTGTTGTCCAATTCGTCAATAGCCGTATTCAATGTCGTCAGATCAAAACTATCCCGTGCCGCCGCGTAGGCAAATGCCACCTGAGGCCCATCCGCAGATGTCGCTGAAACCATCTTATGCACATAGGCCGGGCCACCCCGATTAATCATTGCATTGGCAAGAACCGTGGCGATCACCTCGCGCCGCAACCGGTGATGTTCGATAGTTTGTGGTTGCTGACCGGTCAGCGTTGATGGGAAATAACGATAGAGTTCCTTTGCCAAATAGGGATCATCGGGAACATTAGATTTTAACAATTGCGCAAACAATGTGTTCTTGGCGTAGGCCAATAGAATCGAAGTCTCTGGCCGTGTCAGGGGCTGACTTGCACCCATGCGTTCAAGCACTTGCACATCATCTGGTAGGAATTCCACGCCCCGATCAAGTTCCCCTGATGCTTCCAGGCCCTGCATAAGCGCAAACAAATCCGCCGTTTCATCCATTCCCCCACGCTGGGCGAGCGATAGGGTGAGCGTTTGCAGATAGTTGTTACGTAGACAAAGCTCAGCAACTTCACCGGTCATCTGCGCTAAAAATTCATTGCGTTGTTCAAAATTCATCTCCCCGTCACGCACTAAAGTGCCCAGGGCAATCTTGATATTTACTTCCAGATCCGATGAATTCACCCCGGCGGAATTATGAATAGCGTCCGTATCAATCAACCCGCCTTCCATAGCAAATTCAATACGAGCAAGCTGGGTGATACCAAGATTGGCACCCTCCCCAATCGATTTGGCACCCACTTCCTTGGCGCTAACGCGAATAGCGTCATTGGCCTTATCCCCCGCATCCGCATCCGATTCTGTAGAACAGCGCACATAGGTACCAATACCCCCAAACCAAAGCAGATCAACTTTGGTCTTAAGAATAGCATTCATCACCTCATTGGGCGTGCATTTTTCTTTATTGAGCCCGATGGCCACTTGCGCTTCCTTGGGTAAGGAAATGGATTTTGAGGAGCGCGGGAATATCCCCCCGCCTTTGGAAATCAATTCGCTATTATAATCGCGCCAACTGGATCGCCCCAGATCAAATACACGCTGACGCTCTTCGAAACTTATGGCCGCATCCGGATTGGGATCTATAAAAATATCCCGATGGTCAAAGGCTGCAATCAGACGAATTTCCTTTGACAATAACATACCATTGCCAAACACATCTCCTGACATATCACCAACACCAACAACGCTAATGGGTGAAGTTTGAATATCTCGGTCTAGTTCGCGGAAATGGCGTTTGACCGCTTCCCAAGCACCTCGCGCTGTAATACCCATTTTTTTGTGGTCATAACCAACAGAGCCACCCGAGGCAAAAGCATCTCCAAGCCAAAAGTTTCGTCCCTCAGAAATTGAGTTGGCAATATCAGAAAAAGTTGCTGTTCCCTTGTCCGCAGCAACAACAAGATAGGGGTCATCCCCATCTCGCCGCACAACATCCGTGGGGGGCAACACTGTTTCCCCGTCCAGATTATCTGTCACATCAAGCAACGTACCAATAAATATTTTATAGCAGGCAATACCCTCAGCCATGAAGGTTTCCCGATTGGGATTTTGCGGCATTTGCTTGGGCACAAACCCACCCTTGGATCCAACGGGCACAATAACCGCATTTTTCGTCATTTGCGCCTTAAGCAAACCCAATACTTCAGTCCTAAAATCCTCCGGACGATCTGACCAACGCAGACCACCGCGCGCAATCGCCCCCCCACGTAAATGGATACCCTCAACCCGTGGAGAATAAACAGAAATTTCGCGGAAAGGACGTGGAGCTGGCATACCATCAATATGTTCGGAATCGAACTTGATAGCCAATGCTGGCCTGCGCGCACCCTGCTCATCACGCTGGAAAAAATTCGTGCGCAAGGAGTTCTCAATCATATTGAGCAAATGGCGCACAATACGATCCTCGTCAATGGAGGTTATTTTTTCTAATGCCGCCAATATTTTCTGGGTAATTTTGTCCGCATCTTTTTCATGATTTCCCTTGTATTTTGGGTCATGGAGCACATGGAATAAGGCAATTAAATCTGCAACCAATTGTCCCTGAATGTTTAGCGCCGCCCAAATATAACGTTGGGTATAAGTGGTGCCAATTTGACGAAAATAGCGTACCAATGCCCGAATAATAGCAATATCATCCCATTCAAGGTCCGCACTGATCGCCAAGCGGTTTAGCCCATCGCTCTCAGCTTCACCAACCCAAATCGCCTGAATGGAACGTTCCAATCGCGGTGCCAGCGCTGAGATGTCGATGGAATCACATTCCTCAAGCTCCACATGCATCTCATGCAAATAGGCAACAGGGCCACCTATGGGATTTATCTTATAGGAATGCTCATCAATGACCTTAAAACCAAAATTCTCCAACAAAGGCACACGAGAGGACAGGGGAATTGGTGTTTCTGGATGAAACACTTTTAAAACCAATGCCCCATGATCTGATGATGTCTTGGCCAAACTAATCGCAATATCGGATTGTTCAGACATCGCTTTTAGTATGGCAATATCAACCAACGCCTGATGATGGGAATTGCCCGATTGATACCCGGCTGAAAAAACGTTCGCATAAGTTCTCACATCCGCAGGATCTGTCGCCTCGCGTAAAATCTTATCCCCAAACGTTTGCATAAGTTCGGCAATATCGCTTTCCAACTTTGCCCGTGTGGGATGCGGCGTCTCCCCTTCATTGCGACCAATAATATAATGAACCCGCACCATTTCTCCCTCAGGAAAATGGGGATAATAGGCTGAAACTCGCCCATCATATTGCTCTGCCAGATAATTCCCCGCCCGCTGACGAATATCGGAATCATATTTGTCACGCGGCAGAAACAGTAAAATGGATACAAAATTATCAAACTGATCAATGCGCGGTAATACCCGCACCTGAGGTCGATCAGGAAGCGCCGCAATGACGGTTGCAAATTCGAACAAAAGCGGCTCATCAATCTGAAACAGCTCTTCGCGTGGATAGTTTTCCAGCGCCGCCATCAATGCCTTGCCCGCATGGGAGCCCGGTTCGATTTTGGAAAGGCGCATCACTTCAGAAATTTTACGCCGAACCAATGGAACTTCTGTATGGGGCGTGGCCAAAGACATGGAGGTAAACAGGCCAACCATACGCAATTCGCCCGTTAATTTCCCCGACTGGTCAAATAATTTCACACCAATATAGTCCAGATGCGCACGCCGATGAACCCGCGCTTGAATATTGGCCTTGGTGACCATGACCGGATCAGGTTTTTCAAAAAACACCTGATGCTCGTCAGTCATTTCCACATATTCTGGCCCTTTGCGCAAAAAATAGTATTCAGGGTCTTCAAGAATGCCCAAGCCACCATTTTTAATGGGTTCCATATGCATTTTCTTGCCGGAACCAGAAGCTGCATATTCGCGCATGCCCAAAAAGGTAAAATTGTGATCCGCAAGCCAAGCCAAAAAATGCAATGTCTCGGCAAGAACCGGAGAACTAATATCAGGTGGGTTTCGCCGATAGGATTGGATAAGGGTTTTGAGCCGCTCCAACATAGGTCGCCAACCGCGAACGGCGCGCCCAACTTCCATCAAGACCCCATCGATTTCAGCATAGAGTTCAGCCAAAGCCACCTCATCGCTTATGGGATCAATGTGAATTTGTAAAAAACTTTCCGAGCCGGAGGTTTTGTCTTTTTTCTCCAAAATTTTCCATGGCTTCGTCGAATTATCAATTGGGAGCACCGGATGAATAAACATCCGCACAGCGCCGCCCTTAGCGCGGATCGCGCCAAGAACAGAGTCCACAACAAACGGCATATCCGCCATAAAAATATCTACTATTTGCGCCCCATGCGGATCTTTTTCATCCGGTTTCCAAATATGAATGAGGTGCTCATCTTTGTTACGTTTGGCAAATCGAGCAAAGGAATGGCTAAGAATGCTATCAAATTGCTCCCCCGAATAAAGATGCAAATCCTCCTCATCCGTCGCCTGATACACATGGGAAAGAAAACTTGCCAATGCGGCATCGGTTTTCTTCAACCCCGAGATCCGTTTAAGTGCCGCATCCCTCAACTCATGAGTGTTCTTTTGTGTTGTCATATTGGCCTCTCCCACAACCTCGAATCACCTAGATATTGTCAGATTGCGTCCCTATGGGCCAATTGTCCATCAGCCATTTTAATTCCGGTAAGACCTCAGTAGAGTTTTAGGGTCATAATAAAAAATGACCCGCCCATCCTTAACTCTCAAGTGAACGCTAAAACCTGTCATGAACAAAGAAACATCCCCTGATATTACCTCGGTTTTGAAAACCGGGCTTTCAAAATCCATCGCGTCGCTGGTGATTAAAATGGCCGCCGCTGGGTTTACCTATCTTATGTTCGTGGCACTCTCACGTGCCATGGGAGAAAGCGCTTATGGCCTGTTTGCTGTAGGGTTCTCCTTAGCCACCATGCTATCAATTGGCGCCAGCATGGGCCAGCAAACTGCGATACTGAAGTATTGGCCCGAGGAAAATGTTGCAAATAACCCCGACAAAGCTCTGAACGCTCTAAAGTCCGGATGGGCCCTGGTTCTCGTTGCTGGTATCGTACTGAGCCTAATGCTGGTTTTAGTTGCCGCAGTCCTTGGCTGGATTAACGCGGATATGGGAGCCTATGCACACCTTTTCACCGCAGCTTTGTTAATTTTACCCATGGCCGCAGCCGAATATGGTTCCTCTGTCCTTCGAGCTCAGGGTTCAGTCTGGACGGCACTGGTCCCCCGCGACATCATTTGGCGTATCCTGGTTCCCTCAATGATCTGGCTTTTGTATTTGAACGGGGCACAAATTAGTGGCGAGATGGCCCTTCTCTTGACCGCTGCGCTCTTAAGCTTCGCCATGCTTTTACAATTCATCGTTGGCAAGAGAAGTGGGTACATCAATGAAATTAGCTTTAGCGGGTTAAAAACTTACCTATCCGAACGGGGGAAAGCTTCGCGCTGGTTCCTGATCGGTACCGTTGTTGATTCCGCAGCCCTCAACGTCGACATCGTGCTTGTGGGCTTGTTTCTGGCATCAGAAAATTCAGGAATATACTTCAATGCCTTTCGCACCGCAGCCCTAATGACTTTATTCATGTTTGCGATCACCCTGGTGATTGCCCCCATGGTTTCAAAACATTACCACGCCGATGAATTGCCAAAAGCCCAAGCGGTAACTTCCCTATGCACATGGGCTGGTTTCATATTCTCCGTGGGCATATTTGTTGGCTTTATCTTGTTTGGAGATTTAATTCTCTCACTTTTTGGCTCAACCTATGCGGACGGGAAAATCGTTCTTATCCTCTTAAGCCTGGGTCTATTGGCCGATGCCGCAACCGGGCCCACCCGCATTGTTATGATGATGACCGGGCATGAGCGCGCCTATGTCGCCATATTTGGCGGAATTATGGGTGCCGGGTTTATCCTGCAAATTTTTGTTATCCCAACATTTGGCATAGTTGGTGCCGCCAGCGTCAACGCCGGATCACGCATTATCGCCCAATCAGTCATCTCTTGGTGGACGTATAAAAACGTTGGCATTGACACCTCATTGCTCAACGTTAAGGGCATTACGGGATTACTTAAGCCCAAGACCTGAGATTAGAGCCTGAGATTGATATCTAAGGCCAAGACCTGAAATCGGGACCTATTGCACGCGACATATCCCATCAGGCTGACTTACAAACCGACGTGCAGACTGACAAATAACCTTCTTTGAGATAAAACAAGGACATAGGATAATGTCCTATGCACATCTAAACGCATTATGCTAATATCTAGAGCAGATATAGATGCTTATCGTTCAGCATTACCAATGCCCGAAAGAATATTATGAGTGTTAAAAATACACATTCCGTCGACCCCAATGACTCCGTGGCCGATGCATCAGTTTCTGCTGGATTGGATCACCAGTCCAAGCAGATGCTGATCAATGCCAACCGCACCACTGAATTTTTGAAATCCCTTGCCCATGCGGGCCGGTTGATGATTTTGTGCCGGTTAGCTGAGGGATCAGCCACCGTTGGTCAACTCGAAGAATTGTTAGATATGAGCCAGTCTTCTGTCTCAAAGCAATTGGCACGCCTACGTGAAGAAAAAATTGTTGAGACAACGCGTAAAGGGCGCTCAATATATTATTCACTTAAGGACGAAAAAGCGCGCCGAGTCGTTGGCACGCTTTATGATTTATTCTGTGACCCACCCGAAAAAGATAAGCCCCCAACCTAAGGCGTATCTCCCCACAATGTTCAGCTATTTTGACAGACACGCAAAAATAATAAAAGCAGGGCGCATGAATGCTATTGAATGTGACATGCTTTATTTCAAAACAAAATAGACCTAGGCCGTATGCTGAATAACAAAGGCATAAACGCCTCCGTCCTCAGATGACTCAAGCAACGTATTTCCAGTGGTGCGGCAAAAAGCTTCAAAGTCTGCGATAGCACCTGGATCAGTTGCTAAAATCTGCAATGTAGCGTTTGCATCCATTGTATTGAGTTTCTTTTTTGCTTTTAGAATTGGCAAGGGGCAGTTCATGCCTTTTACGTCAAGTACTTCGTCAGCCATATTTTATCTCCAAGATTTTTAGCTAGTAAAAGGGTCGACCCCTTAGATAAACAAATTGATGTCAGATTTGGTTGCCACTTCAATATAAGTTGCAGCGCCCCCCAAAATTGGCCCGTCAATCAAGTCTTCAGGTTTATAATCAAATAAATCCAATGTCATTTGGCAGGCAATAATTTTCACCTCTGCCTCAACCGTCATTTCACGCAATTCTTCAATCGAAGCGACGCCATTTTTCTTAATCAGGTTTTTCATCATCACGGTAGTCAAAGCACCGGCACCAGGAATCGCCGCCAGAACATTTGGCATCGCCATATGACCGCCCATCATCGGCATTTCCATAGCAGGATTTCCCAATGTGCTAACCTTGAGGTTAAGGTCTTTCTTTAACAAAGACAGGCCATAAAACGTGAAGAACATGGTGACATCAAGCCCCATGGCCGCAGCTGTTGTTGCCAGAATAAATGGCGGATACGCTTGATCAAGTGCACCCTTGGTGACAATGATCGACATTGATTTTGCATTTTGTTCACTAGACATTTTTTTCTCCCTAAAAATTTACCAACGGCCCTTCAGCCCAGTCCCTTTATCTTACTCACCCAAGTCTAATACTCATCCAAGTCTATTACTTACCCAACAAAATCCCAAAACCCACCAAGCCCCAACACCTGCAAGGCAGCTTCTTCTATAATTTCGTTTTGCTATGCAGCTAGTTCACCGCAACCGGCAAAATCATCTTCCGCCATTTTGGCTTCGTAGGGTCCGGCAATATCACTCCCAAGCAATAGATCACCTTTTACGCTCGCCCAGTCCTCCGGTTGAACCCGAAGCATCCATCCAACACCATAGGAATCCCCAGAAGCCAAAGCAGGCTTTTCCTGCAACTCAGTGTTTACTTCTACAACTTCAGCTGCAAAGGCAATTTTTGCGGGCCCTACCCATTTACCAGATTCGATAGTTGCGCAGGATTTTCCCGCCCGAACTTTCCTACCAACACGTTTTGGCGTGAAAGCCACCATCGTGCCAGCCATAGCCGCCGCAACGGCAGTCATGCCAAGCGTTACGGTGCCATCATCATTTTCCTTATACCAAACGTTGTTTTCAACGTCATAGAGCAGGTCATCGGGCATTTCACATCCACGTACGGTCGTCATTCTTAAAAAATCCTCTTCTTAAACG
>JAJRRG010000254.1 GCA_024279675.1 Alphaproteobacteria bacterium | reverse complement strand
TGACGTTTGCAATTCACCCATAACATCCTAAATAGATGAAGAATGAAAACTTAAAGGCACACGATATGAGCGAGCAGAACAGAGAATTCCCCGGATGGCGTGGCACAACAATTGTTTCCGTGCGCAAAGGAAACATGGTTGTTGTAGCAGGGGACGGACAGGTGTCCCTCGGGCCAACTGTGATTAAACACGGGGCCAAAAAAGTTCGCAGGTTGGCCGGGGGAAGTGTTATCGCCGGGTTTGCTGGTGCCACCGCAGATGCCTTCACCCTGTTTGAGCGTCTTGAGGCCAAGCTAGAACAATATCCCGGCAAACTTATGCGCGCGTGTGTCGAACTGGCTAAAGACTGGCGTACCGACCGGTATTTACGCAAACTAGAGGCCATGCTGATTGTTGTTGATGCCCATGATTCATTGGTTTTAACAGGAACAGGGGATGTGCTCAGCCCAGACGAAGGCGTGACAGCCATTGGTTCTGGGGGAAATTATGCCTTATCGGCTGCGTTGGCACTTTTGGACACGGACAAGAGCGCCGAAGAGATTGCGCGATCGGCCATGGGCATTGCCGCCAAGATCTGTGTTTACACCAATGACCAAGTTACCGTTGAGAGCATTGAGACCAAATAAATGGATATCCTCATACGTCAGTTGCGCGAAGCGGATGTTTCTGCCTATAGGGAAATTCGCCTTGAGGCTCTCAAAACATTTCCCAGCGCCTATGGGACGACTTATGCCGGAGCCCTTGAGCGGCCCCTTAGCGCTTTTACTGACAATCTAAATAATGGCCAAATGTTTGGCATATTTTGCAAGGGTACGCTTTCAGGCATCGCATTTTTTGTAGCGTCCACTGGTGCTCAGGACAGTCATATTGGGCATATTTATCAAATATATGTGCAAAGCAAGCATCAAGGACAGGGACTTGGGATGAAGCTTATTGACGCAGTCATTACCTATGCCCGCCCTCTCGTGAAACAAATTTTCTTAGGGGTCGGCACGCAAAACCATGCGGCGCTGGCCCTATATAAAAAGGCCGGATTTGAAATTTATGGTACCGAGCCACGCGCCCTACTGGTTAATGGACAATATATTGACGAACATTTGATGGTGAAATTTTTAGACCAGGAAGAAAAAATATGAGTGACAAACACTTTTCCCCCCGCGAGATTGTATCTGAATTGGATCGACATATTGTGGGGCAAAATGACGCCAAACGGGCTGTTGCAATCGCCCTTAGAAACAGGTGGCGCCGTCAACAATTACCCCGTGATATGCGCCGGGAAATCAGCCCAAAAAATATTTTGATGATCGGCCCAACTGGGGTGGGTAAAACTGAAATTTCCCGCCGGTTAGCGCGACTTGCAGAAGCGCCATTCATAAAGATTGAAGCAACAAAGTTTACCGAAGTTGGCTATGTGGGTCGTGATGTGGAGCAGATTATCCGTGATCTGGTTGAATCTGGCATCTCAATTCTCAAAGAAGAAAGCCGAAAGAAAGTCAAAGCAAAAGCCCATTTACAGGCAGAAGAGCGCGTATTGGACGCTCTTGTTGGTGCCTCGGCGCAGGCAACGACCCGTGACAGTTTTCGCAAAAAACTGCGGGCTAACGAATTGGACGACAAGGAAATAGAAATCGAAGTCAGTGCTAGTGCCAGCCCCGGTCAGTTTGAAATCCCGGGCATGCCCGGGGGCGGTGCGATGATCAACCTTTCCGATATGCTAGGCAAAGCATTTAACCAACCCGGTGTCAAACGCACGGTGAAAGTTAAGGACAGCTATAAATTGCTGGTTGCCGAGGAAGCGGACAAGCTGCTGGACCAGGAGCAAATCAAACTTGAGGCTATTGATCTGGTAGAAAATCATGGCATCGTCTTTTTGGATGAAATTGATAAAATCTGCGTGCGCGAGGGCAAGGGGGGCGGTGAGGTTTCCCGTGAAGGTGTGCAACGGGATTTGCTTCCCTTGATTGAAGGCACAGTGGTGACAACCAAGCATGGGCCCGTCAACACTGATCATATCCTGTTTATTGCATCGGGGGCCTTCCACGTTTCAAAACCTTCGGATTTATTACCTGAGCTTCAGGGGCGTTTGCCAATACGGGTTGAATTGCGGGCGCTGACACGGGATGATTTTGTACGCATCCTTAATGATACGGAGGCCTCTCTCATCAAACAATATGTTGCATTGATGGGCACAGAAGGGGTGACGTTGGATTTTAGTGAAAACGCCATCGATGCGATCGCGGATGCAGCCTTTGAAGTAAATTCAAGCGTTGAAAACATTGGTGCACGTCGCCTACAAACAGTCATGGAACGTTTGGTTGAAGACATCTCATTCGATGCGCCGGATAAAAATGGCGAGACCATAAAAATTGATGCGGCCTATGTGAAAGAGAAAGTCGGCGATTTGGCGGGTAATTCAGATTTGAGCAGGTTTATACTTTAAATCATCCACTTCAAATTCAAAAATCAAGCTGGCTCGATCAGATCCCATTTGTTTCCGAACGGGTCGGCAAATACTACAACTTTACCATAGGGTTCTTGGCGAGGGGTTTCGAGAAAAGTAATATCTTTTTCAACCATTGAATTATAGTCACGATCGAAATTTTCGGTCGTTAGAAGCAGAAATACCCGTCCCCCCGCTTGATTTCCAATACTTGAAAGTTGCGCATTCGATGTCGCTTTGGCCAATAAAAGTGAACATCCCTTGCTATTCGAAACATCCACTGGGGGCGACACAATAATCCAGCGCTTATTATCAGGTAACGCTGTATCACACTCCAAGGTAAACCCCATTTTATTGACATAGAAATTAATGGCAGTTTCATAATCCGATACGACCAATGTTACCGCCGAGATGAATTGTGCCATTTAATCCTGTCCCTTATTTTTTGTGCTGTTACGAATTATTTCGTTTTTTAAATATTCAAGGGCTTGAGGGGAAAGGGTACCAATCTCCTTTGCTAACCGATTGGTAAGCTCCGTTGCTTCTGGCGCCATTCCCCCGGTATCAATGGTAATTTTAGGGTCAGAAATTTCAGCTAAACGCTGCAATTCTTCGGCTTCATCCCAGATAATATTAAAAAATGCGATCATACGATGAAGCAAATACCAAGTAGGCTTACCTCGTTTTCCATGTTCGAGGGCCGATAGATAGGCACTGGATATATTTAGACCCTCAGCCATTTCCTTTAGGGAAATACTCCGGGAGGCGCGCAATTCTCTTAGTTTAGCCCCCAATGGCGTCATCGGGTTTTCCTCTTCAACCGCACATAATAGGCACCTTCGCCCCCGTGGTGTTGCGCTGAAGTTTCCAGGCCGGAAATTAGTGAAGAAAGGCTGGGCTCCCGCAACCATTGGGGGAGCATATGGCGCAAAACACCACGCTGCTCAATGGCTCCAAAACCCATCTTTTTTAGCCCCTTACCGGTAATCACAAGTAAAGTTCTGTCTCCACGTGCGTGTCGATGCTCAACAAAGCGTATTAATGAAACGCGCGCATCAGCTTGATTTAATCCATGAAGATCAATGGTTGCATCAATCGGCACACGCCCTCTGCGAACATGGCGGTGCAATTTGGGCTCAATTATCAATGGGGACTGCATCAAAGGCGCAGAATTGGTTTGTTGCCGACTGTAGTTGCCGAAATTCAATTCAAAACTCTTTGTGACCGGATTATCAGCCCGTTGTTGAGACGCTTTTTTATCCTGAAAACGTTGTTTTCTTGATGTTGGGACAATAGATTTTCGTGCTCCAACTGATCGGTCGGTACTTTCACTTAATTTGCGGATATTTGACGTTGATAATTGGGTTTTCTTCTGCAACGGGCTTATGGAGCGCGTGACTTCATTCCATAAATGCCAGTCAAGTGGGTTTGCTTTATCAAAAAAATTTCGGGGCTGTTTCTTTTTTGCCATTGGTAGATGGATCCGAATTATTTCAATATATTTTCACCAAAAATATCAAATCTAATTTATCTGATCGGTCGCAACGAGTTTCCAGTTGGGATCACGTGAGCGGGTATTTCGTGCAAACGTCCATTCATCGGCGATGTTTACCACTTGTTCGTCATGCCCCTCAATTGTATTTTGATCTTTGTCTTTGGTCGCAGAAACAATGTCCGCGTCAAAACGCAACGTAAGGCTGGCTATATTCTTTTCCAGCTCCGCCTGTAAGAATTCGATGTTGGAGAGACCTACAAAGGTAAAATCAACCGACTTACCTTCTTTTTCTCGTAGATCAATTGCGGATTCAAAACCCTCAAAGACATCTTTTTCTAACAAATCTTTTAAAGAGCGCTTATCCCCGGCTGCAAAGGCGGTCACAATCATTTCATAGGCAGACCCCGCTCCCTCTAGAAAAATTTTGGGGGTAAAGGCATCATCAACCTGGGAAATCGCAACCAAACCTTTGCGCAACTCCTTGTTATCACCCACAGCTTTGTCTAATTCAGCATCGAACTTGCGAGCGGCGCGTTCCAGTTCTTCCTGTTCAGAATTCGGATCCATATCAGGATGAAGTGGCACAACCACATCATCTTCTCTTATGGCTTGAACCTTTGAGGATTTTTGATTTTTGGACATGGAGGCGGACTTGGAACCCGGCTTGCGCTCATTGCCAGTTCTTGTGCCCAGCACATTTCGCAAACGCATAAGGACAAAAATCGCTATACCTATTATGATTAGGGTTGGAATATCAAAAAATTCGGCCATAAAAAATCTCTGCTCTTAATCTGTTGGGCACAACAAAATTCATTCTTTGCAAAATTCATTCTTTGTCAGTGCTAAAGGTCGCATTGGGGACATACAAGCCCTATATATAGACCAACACGCACTAATAACCAGTTCTTGAACCCGATCTTGGATAATAAAGTTTGTCCTTTTGATAAACCAAGCTCATATCAAGACAAAATACAGGAAACATTGATCAATGGGCCGGCTTTTATTTTTGACGTTTTTGATAGTTCCGATTGTCGAAATTGGAATTTTTATAGCGGTTGGCAACAGCATAGGCTTGGTACCTACCTTAGCTGGCGTTGTCATTACCGCTGTGCTGGGCTCGTTTATCATTAGAAAACAAGGGCTTTCCCTTATAACTGAAATTCAACAGCTAATGGGGGCCGGCACATTACCGGCGAGACAGATTGCAGATGGCCTTATGTTGGCAATTTCTGGGGCTCTGTTGCTAACACCTGGGTTTTTTACCGATTTCTTTGGGTTTTTGCTTCTGGTTCCAACAGTTCGTTTGTTGATTTATAATGCATTTAAATCTCGCGTTCAGGTAGTTTCGGGCTTTTCCAGCACGTCACAAGCCCCCTTTTCACCACAATTTGTAGAACCAGAAACGACAAATGATGCCGATATTGTTGATTTAGATGAAAATGACTGGCGCTAAGCTGTTCACCCTGGACAAACGAAAGCAAAGCTATTGTTGAAATTTGGTATAAGCTGACCAACCAAAATTCTACGATGGCGCCTCAAGTCTTGTTACGCGCGAGCAAAAATGCTAGCCACCAGTGAACCTTTACCATAGCAGGACACATTTTATGGCTGACGACACAAAAGCGCCTTCAATAGGCGCACAAACTAACCAGGACCCCGCAACGTTACCTTCTTTGAATATTGTGGGACAGTATATTCGCGATTTAAGTTTTGAAAATCCCGATGCGCCGGCATCAATTATGGGCGCTGCCACAGCGCCTGGCTTTAATGTGGGTATTAATGTTGCTGTAAATAAACAGTCTGATGAAATTTATGCGGTTGAACTAACCCTCACCGCTAAAGCCGAACGGGAAAACAAAGTTCTTTTCAATGTGGAATTGATTTATGGCGGATTGTTTAAAATTGCAAATATCCCAGAAAATCAAATGGCGCCCGCATTGATGATCGAATGCCCGCGTTTGATTTTTCCTTTTGCCCGCCAAGTATTGGCCAACGTCACCCAAGCCGGTGGTTTCCCACCACTCTTGATGGAACCTGTAGATTTTGCAGGAATTTACCGCCAAAACCTTGCAAGAATGGCTGAAGCGGCAAAACAGCAAACAGCTGACAATGGAAAGCAAGTTGATCCGAATGCGACTAAAACCGCATCAAAAAAGACGTCCGCTGGTAAAACCAAAAACCCGCGAAAAACTAAAACTGGTAAAACCGTAAACTAGTGCGTTTTGTAACAAACTATATATATCAAACCCTGCGCTTTTTGCGCGGGGTTTTTTTGTAACTTCAAGTATGAAATTCAGTTCTTATACTTCTGCCAAATTGGTGTTTCACCCAAAGTTTGCAAAAGTGAGTCATGGGCTTGCTTTTGCTCTGGGGAAATTAAATTTACCAATGGGTGCGGGCGCAGTGCATAGGCCTTTTTCGGGGCTGCAGGTTCAAATTTTGTGTTTTCTTGCTCACTTATCAATGACATGGCCACTTGTCTGCCACCAAGCAATTCCAAATATACTTCAGCAAGAATTTCACTATCCAACAGTGCGCCATGCAGGGTTCTTTTGGAATTATCAATGCCAAATTGGCGACACAGCGCATCTAATCCTACCCGCGCGCCTGGGTGTTTTTTTCTGGCTAATTGAACCGTATCTATAACCAAATTAGGAATTGAAGGGGCAGAAATTTTTGACAATTCCATATTCAAAAAACCCATATCAAATGAGGCATTATGAATTATCAATTGGGAATCTTGAATAAAATCATCAAAATCCCGTCTCACATCCTTGAAGAACGGTTTATCCGACAAGAATTCCTCAGAAAGACCATGAACACGAAATGCCTCTTCCGGCATATCACGCTCAGGATTTAGATAGGTATGATAGTGATTTCCTGTCGGAATATGATTGAGGAGCTCTACACAACCAATTTCTACAATCCGGTCGCCTTTTGCCGGACTAAGGCCGGTGGTTTCAGTATCAAGAACTATCTCACGTAGCATTTGTTTCTCCAATTACAAGAGCTCACATGTGCTCTAACATGTGTCATTACCAATGATATTACACCAATTGCTTTGTTTAATTGATTTGAAGACATTGTTTTGTGATATCCACAATCTGATTTTTCATGTCCTTAAGGGACTTATCACTATCTATTAAAAAATCGGCCCGTTGTTTTTTAATGTCCTGGGGCATTTGTTTGGCTAATATTGCAGCAAGTTTTTTCTCAGACATATCGGTACGTGCCAGCGCCCTATTTTTTTGCGTTTGGGGATCACAAAAAGTAACGGCTATGGCATCCGCGTCATAATTGTTCTCACTTTCAAAGAGTAATGGGATATCTAAAATTACCAGTTCGACGTTATTTGATGTCGCCTGTGTTAGAAATTCCATATATTTTTGCTTAACAAGCGGATGTATTAACATTTCTAATTCTTTGAAGCGTTCAGGGTTCGTAAGCAAAATTGCACTTAGTTTTGCACGATCAACTATATTGTTGGATATGGATTGGGGAAAAATTCACGCATTAAGGGAACTGCTTCATTTTCATAGAGCTGATGCACAACCTCATCAGCGGAAAAGCTCAGATATCCAAGGGAATTGAACATTTTTAGAGCTGTGGATTTTCCGGTCGCAATTGATCCTGTCAGTCCTAATTTAAACATATGTATTCCCAAAAGACTGCCCATTTATCATTAGCATATTCATCACCGCGTTTAGTTAAGACTTGAGACTATCAGATTTGTTAAACTATCATCCACTTGCGGGCGAACACCAAACCATTTTTCAAAACCTGGGACTGCTTGGTGTAATAGCATGCCCAAGCCACCGACTACATTTAGCCCCAGCTCCTCAGCGTCCCTTAAAAGGGGTGTAATAAGGGGCGTATAGACAATGTCTGTAACCAAACATTTTGAGGGGAGTTTATTCAAAGGAAGATTGTCAAAATGCGTATTGTTCATTCCAATAGATGTTGTATTTACTAAAATATCTGCACCTGGCGCATATTTGGCAAAGTTCTCTAAAATATCTGCCTGCAATTTTGAAGTAATTTGGAGGGAACTAAATTCTGATCTTAAGTTTTTAGCTTTGCCAAGAGTGCGATTTAGCAAGACAATGTTCTTGCAGCTACGTTGAATAAGCGCCGCAATTATCGCTCGGCTGGCACCACCTGCCCCCAATACGATCGCTGTTTGTAAATTTTCATCCCATCCTACAGATTCACGATCAAGGTTTTTCAAAAACCCAAACATATCTGTATTGGCGCCGATCAGAACTGCGTGTTTTTGGGCAGAATTCTGAAAATACAGGGTGTTTGTAGCACCAATCAATTTTGCATCAGGGCTAAGTTCGTCACACAATTTAGCAATTTCAATTTTGTGGGGAAGAGTAACATTTCCCCCGACAAATGTTCCATCACGTAAGATTTCTAAAAACTCTGTCAAATGCTGCTCATCATAATCCAAAGCTTCGTATGTTGCGTTTAATTGATATTTGTTGATCCAATAATTATGGATCAATGGAGACTTTGAGTGATTGATTGGATGGCCAAGTACAAAGGCTTTTTTCATATTACTGGTAGTTCCTGCAAATTTTGTTTTTGTTGCTGCGGTATTAGCAACTACTATACGCTATGTTTTTTTGCGAATTTTCAAGATTGCATTGCACGCTGTGTATAAGTGTTAACAAATGTTTAAGATTTTGACTTAGGGCAATATTTGTTCACATTATCAACATAAATATCCCAATGAAGTTTTTTGCACCTACTCTTACCCTATGTGCATAAGTATGGGGAAAACAGTGTTCGTTTAGGGCCGCATTTCAAAGTTATGCAGCATAGAAATGTATAATTCGGATCAAGAAAACACCGTTAACTATTTGTTAATACTGTGTAAATTAGTGAGATTTTGTTTGGATTTTGAATTCTTAAACATCTTAATAGATATTTTGCTTAAAAATGGGAACTGATCCAATTTTTGTGAATTCATACGAATTCACGTAAATCACGGTTATACTAATAAGGATGAAAATATAGAGTTATATATATTGCTTGAGACACAAAATATTTTCGCTCATAATTTACATATTGTTTGATACCTAACAAACTTGCAAAAATTCGCTTAGACCGTTATGCAGAAAGTCCCTCCTGCCGGATTTATTGATTATCTACATAGATCCACAATTTATTACATTTTTAATATAAGGTTTTTTCTATTTTGAAGAACTTAAAACTGCGCGAGCTAAAAGAAAAATCCCCAGCACAATTGCTAGCTTTTGCTGAAGATATTGAAGTAGAAGTGCCTTCAACTCTACGTAAGCAAGAGTTACTATTTGCTATCCTTAAACGCTTGGCAGAAGATAATGTCGAAATTATTGGAGAAGGCGTTGTAGAAGTACTTTCGGATGGTTTTGGATTTTTGAGATCACCTGACGCTAATTATCTTCCAGGACCCGATGATATTTATGTTAGTCCATCGCAAATTCGTAAATTTTCACTTCGCACAGGGGATACAGTTGAAGGGCTAATTCGGTCTCCAAGAGATGGGGAACGATATTTTGCTCTACTAAAAGTAAATTCGATCAACTTTGAAAATCCAGACAAGGCAAAACACACTGTCAATTTCGATAACCTGACGCCACTTTATCCAAATGAGCGTCTAATTATGGAAGTAATTGATACTAAAATTAAAGATAAAAGTGCCCGCGTTATTGATCTTGTTGCTCCCTTAGTTAAAGGACAACGGGCGTTGATTGTGGCACCACCACGTACAGGTAAAACTGTTTTATTGCAAAATATTGCGCAGTCGGTAGCTCAAAATCATCCAGAATGTTATTTGATTGTTCTTCTAATTGATGAACGCCCTGAAGAAGTAACTGATATGCAACGTTCTGTTCGAGGTGAAGTAATTTCATCAACTTTTGACGAACCTGCAAGTCGACATGTTCAAGTTACTGAAATGGTACTCGAAAAATCAAAACGCCTCGTGGAACATGGTCGTGATGTTGTTATCCTTTTAGATTCAATTACACGTTTAGGGCGCGCCTATAACACTGTGGTTCCCTCTTCTGGTAAAGTTTTAACTGGCGGTGTCGATGCTAATGCTTTGCAACGGCCAAAAAGATTTTTCGGGGCTGCGAGAAATATTGAAGAAGGTGGTTCCCTTACAATTATTGCAACGGCGCTTATTGATACAGGCTCACGTATGGATGAAGTTATTTTTGAAGAATTCAAGGGAACGGGTAATTCAGAACTCGTTTTGGACCGAAAAGTTTCTGATAAGCGCATTTTCCCGGCTATGGACATTACGAAATCTGGTACGCGTAAAGAAGAACTCATTGTAGATCCAGAAATACTGAAAAAGATGTATGTTTTACGTCGTATCCTAAACCCAATGGGTACAGTTGATGCCATGGAATTCCTATTGGACAAATTGCGACAGACTAAAACCAATAGTGATTTCTTTGATTCTATGAATACCTAAAACTTATGCTATCTGCAGATACTATTGTGGCGTTATCCTCTGTAATGTTGCCGTCAGGTATTGCAATTGTTCGAGTTTCTGGCCCTAAATGTTCTCATATTCTACAGTCATTTGTTGATGAACCGGTTAAATCTGGAAATGTAGGGCTTAGGAATATTTATGATCCGAAATCTAGGGAATTAATTGATCAAGCCCTGGTTCTAGTATTTCAAGCGCCGCAAAGTTTTTCGGGTGAGGATATTGTTGAATTTCATACTCACGGTTCTATTGCAGTTGTTTCTAAGCTTATATCTTGTCTTACCAATTTGCCTGACGTACGTTTGGCGAAGGCTGGCGAATTCACTCAGCGAGCCTTTGAAAATGGAAAATTGGACTTAAGCCATGTTGAAGCCATTTCAGATCTCGTGATGGCAGAAACTGAGAGCCAACGCGTAATGGCTCTTGCTCGATTACAGGGAAATTTATCAAAGGTCGTCATGGTTTGGCGAGACAAACTGGTCGGTTTATTGGCTACGCTCGAAGCTCATATGGATTTTGCCGATGAGGACGACATCACTAATTTTGATGTTGCTAGTTTTTTGTCTTCCCTTAGTAAATTTTCTACCGATTTGAATAGGCAGCTCAAGAATTTTGAAGCCGGTCGAATAATACGTGAGGGTTTTCGTGTAGGTATTGGAGGCTTGCCAAATGTTGGAAAGTCTAGCATTTTCAATGCATTAGCCGGTTCGGATCTTGCTATTGTCACCTCAGAAGCTGGTACTACTAGGGATATTAAAGAGCTTAGACTAGATATAGATGGTCAACTTTTTACAATTATTGACAGTGCTGGAATAAGAAGTTCCGATAGTATCGCCGAAACTGAAGGGGTTACCCGTGCACTAGAAATGTACGAAACCTGTGACCTTGTTTTTTGGATTAGTGCACCTGATATTGAGGATAGTTCAATAATTCCTGATATGCGCGTTCCTGTTGTACACATTGCTAACAAAAGCGATCTAGCTGCAGAGAGTAATTCTGATTTGTCAATTTCTGTTCTTTCGGCTGATTTGGATATTCTGTCAGTTCTATTGAGCTCTAAGGCATCTGAACAGACACATACCCGTGGAAGTATTCTTATTAGCCATGAGCGAGATAAATTGTGTTTACTTGAATGTAAACGGGCCGTTGATGACGCCCATAAAATATTAGACGTGAACCGTATTGATATTTCGTTCGAATTAGTTGCAGAAGATATTCGTTTGGCAATCTATAGTTTGGAAAGACTAATTGGTACTGTCAGTACAGAGGAAATTCTAGGAAAACTATTCTCGAATTTTTGTATTGGCAAATGATTCACGTGAAACACTGCTACTGTGTTAATATAAATGATTCACGTGAAACATTCATGGTATTGGATTTCTAAGTGCAAAACAAATATGATGTAATTATTGTAGGTGGTGGTCATGCGGGATGTGAAGCAGCATGTGCAGCAGCCCGTTTAGGCGCCTCAACTTTACTTATAACCCATAAAATATCAACGATTGGAGAAATGAGTTGCAATCCAGCAATCGGTGGGCTGGGCAAAGGCCATTTAGTTCGTGAAATTGATGCACTTGATGGAATTATGGGCCGTGCGGCTGACCTATCAGGAATTCAATTTAGGGTGTTAAACCGGCGCAAAGGACCAGCTGTTCAAGGTACCAGGGCGCAAATTGACAGGGATCTTTATCGTGTAGCCATATTAACGATTATACAATCCCAAGAAAATCTTGATGTGCTTGAGAATGGGGTTAAAGATTTAGTCGTCAAATGCAATCAAGTTGAGGGCGTCATTCTTGATAATGGCATAGAAATTCAGTCGAATAGAGTTGTTCTTGCAACAGGCACATTCTTAAATGGTGTAATCCATCACGGGGACGTATCTTATCCAGCGGGCAGGATGGGGGATAAGGCAGCCATTGGTTTATCACAGCGTTTGTATAGTCTTGGGCTATCAATGGGGCGCCTAAAAACAGGAACACCTGCGCGCTTGTGCAAAAGCTCTATAGATTTTTCTGTGTTGGAACGTCAGGCAGGAGATGAGGTTCCGCAGCCTTTTCAATGATGACAAGGACAATAGAAATTGAGCAGGTCCCTTGTTATATTACGCGCACAAACAAAAAAACTCATGATGTTATAAGTGCTAATTTGCAAAAATCTGCTGTCTATTCCGGGGTAATTGAGGGTCAAGGACCCAGATACTGCCCTTCAATTGAAGATAAAGTCGTTCGATTTTCAGATCGAGATAGTCATCAAGTGTTTTTGGAGCCTGAGGGACTTAACAGTGACTTAATTTATCCAAATGGAATTTCGACATCGTTGCCTGAAGACATTCAGTTAAAGTTTTTGCAAACTATGCAAGGTTTGGAAAATGTAGCAATTATGCAACCGGGCTATGCGGTAGAATACGATTATGTAAATCCTCAAGAATTGCACCACAGTCTTGAGCTTAAAAAATTGCAAGGTCTCTATTTAGCTGGGCAAATAAACGGCACGACTGGTTATGAGGAAGCTGCAGCTCAAGGATTGATTGCTGGTGCTAATGCGGCTCGATCCGCTCATGGCCTTAGTATGATCAAACTTTCTCGCACATCGAGTTATTTGGGCGTAATGATTGACGATCTTGTTACACGAGGTATCTCTGAGCCCTATCGAATGTTTACTTCACGCGCGGAATTTCGGCTGTTTTTGCGGGCTGATAACGCAGATCAAAGATTGACACCGTTGGGTATTGAGTTTGGCCTGGTTGGTTCTGAACGCCAAAAGTTATATGCAGAAAAACACAAGGCTTTGTCTGAGGGGAAAGAGCTTTTGTTGTCCCTTAGTGCATCGCCTAGTGCTGCCCAGAAGTTTGGAATTTCTATAAATGCGGATGGACGAAAGCGTAGTGCGTTTGAATTGTTGTCTTATCCGGACATTGATATGGAGAACTTACTCCGTTTATGGCCGATTATGAAGAATATTGACACGATATATTTGAAACAATTATCTGTTGATGCGCGTTACGCTCCTTATCTTGAACGCCAAGCGCAGGATGTTGCACGAATATTGAGAGATGAAGCTTCTGTTATTCCTGAATGGATGCAGTATGAAGAGCTTCCTGGTCTTTCAAATGAAATGGTAGAAAAGTTTAGTTCTCTTAGACCTGGTACCATAGCCCAAGCTCAAACAATCGAAGGAATTACGCCGGCGGCAATATTGATCGTGTTAGCGGCAATAAAGCATGGCAAACCTTTCGTAAAGAAGCAGGCGTCTTAAGAATGAATTCAGACGAAGTATTGAAATATCTACAGACGATTTCTAATCCTAGAATACGCTGCCCAGCAGATATTATTGATGACTTGACAAAATTTGGAATGCTATTGACAAAATGGCAAAATGTTCAAAACCTTGTTTCACGTGAAACACTGTCTGATTTGTGGAAAAGACATTTTCTAGATAGCTTGCAAATAATTGAACTTCTCGATTCAAAGGACGAAGTCCTGGTAGATTTTGGTAGTGGGGGAGGATTGCCTGCTATTCCAATTTCGATAGCATACAGGCAAGGCGCCCTTGAATATCATTTAATTGAATCAAATAAGCGAAAAGCTTCGTTTTTAAAAACAGTCAGGCGGACGCTTGACTTGAATATAAAAGTGCACGGGTTGAGGGTTGAGGAATTTTGCCATAATGAGATTTCGCACATCGATGTCATAACTTCGCGGGCAACAGCATCATTAGCACGTCTTTTTGAATTAGCTTACCCCTTGGTAACTGCCAAGACTCGACTGTTATTCCACAAGGGTGTTGATTCTAGTGAAGAACTTGATGAAAGTCGTGCGAACTGGCACTTTGATGTGATAAGTTATTCAAGTAAAACAAGTGAAGCTGGTGTGATTCTTGAAATTCAAAATTTACAAAAGCATATAAGTTGATGTTTGGCTTAGGTTGAACGTGAACAATTTTTATTGTTGATATAGTGGAGGCGAAGTTGGGGTTGCGGATTCTTACTTTAGCTAATCAAAAAGGCGGCGTAGGTAAAACCACGACTGCAATTAATCTGGCGACAGCGCTTGCGGCTGTCGGAGAGCGGGTTCTTATTGTCGATGTAGATCCTCAAGGAAATGCGTCTACGGGCATGGGAATACCGCGGCAAGAGCGATCCATCTCAGCATATGACATTTTGGTTTCTGGGGCGCGGGTACAGGATGCAATTGTAGCGAGTTCAGTTCCTGGCGTGGGCCTGATTGTATCTACAATGGATCTGCTTGGGGTTGAGTTGAGCATAGCCAACGAAGCCGATAGGGCCTTTCGACTGCGGGATGCGTTGAATGATATGGAAGGCGCGCTGATTGACGGGCAACCCATAACATATGTTTTGATTGATTGCCCGCCATCGTTAAACCTTTTGACAATCAATGCACTTGCAGCGGCGGATGCAGTTTTAGTGCCACTGCAGTGTGAATTTTTTGCCCTTGAAGGCTTGAGCCAACTACTTCAAACAATTGAACAAATTAGATCGACCTTGAATGGGCGCCTGCATGTTCAGGGCATTATTATGACAATGTATGACAAGCGTAATAATTTATCTCAACAGGTATTACAGGATGTTCGATCCGAAATGGGTGATTTAGTCTATAAGACGGTGATTCCACGCAATGTACGTCTGTCTGAAGCGCCCTCATATGGTAAACCTGCTTTGTTATATGATTTGAATTGTGCAGGAAGTCAGGCGTATTTGCGTTTGGCGACGGAAGTTATTAAGCGTGAGCGGCAGTTAAGTGCGGCGTAGGGATATAAAATGAATGAAAAGCCAACGAGATTGGGTCGCGGCCTTGCAGCTCTTATAGGAGATGTAGCGCCTATTGTTGGCCCACGTACAATGCAAGATAATGGAATTAAGCGTCTTCCGGTTGAGTTCATTATTGCAAACAGACGTAATCCACGCCGTGATTTTGATCCCGTTCAACTTGAAGAGTTAGCAAACTCTATTCGGGAAAAGGCGTAATGCAGCCAATTTTGGTACGTCCCAGTCCCAACGGACCCGATGTGTATGAAATAATTGCCGGCGAAAGGCGCTGGCGCGCAGCACAGGCGGCTAAATTACACGAAGTTCCTGTGATCATACGAGAAGTGGATGACAAAGAGGCTCTGGAACTTGCCATAATTGAAAATGTGCAACGCGCGGATTTAAACTCTGTGGATGAAGCGTTGGGCTACGGGGAGCTCATGGATCAATATGATTATACGCAAAATGATTTGGCCCAAGTAATTGGCAAAAGCCGTTCTCACGTTGCAAATACGCTTCGACTGTTAAAATTGCCAGAAGATGTAAAGAGCATGTTAGCAAGTGGTGATTTAACCGCAGGACATGCACGAACATTGATTACGGCACAAGATCCATCCTATTTGGCACAACAGATTCTTTCACAGGGTCTTTCGGTTCGTCAGGCAGAAACTTTAAGTCAAAATCGCAAAAGTGATTCAGACAAAACTGGAATAAAACCCAAACAAAAAAACTCCGATATAGTTGCTTTAGAAAAAGATTTGTCCAACGCCCTTGGTTTGGCTGTGAGCATAAAGGGACAAGGGGAAACGGGAAAACTGGAAATTCAATATAAGAGTTTAGAGCAATTGGATGCGGTATGTGCGCAATTGAGGGTAAAACTGTAACTAGCTGATAAAATGTACCAAAGCTCAGGGATACCTAATGTTTCGTATTTGTTTCATCGAATTAGTATTTTGATGCGGCAAGGCAAATTCCAAGAAGAGTACGTCGAGTAATCGTCTGACTTAATGCAGTTTGTTGCCTAGTGAGTAGAATGGCATCAAAAAGTCGTTTAGCTGCATTCGCAATCGATTGTTCTTTCCACATTGAAACTTGTTTTTCGACAAACTTGGTGCGTGTAAAGTGAGGTTTTGGATAGTAGCTTGCCATAGCTGCATTTGCACTTGATCCAGTGTCTACTTTCGTACGCAAAGTACGCAACATATTGAAGTGCCGGGCAGACATTAGCAATATCACTTGAGAATCAAGACCCGAATTATAAGCCTTATCTAGAGAAATTTCGAGCTCATTGGCATTACCAAGCCCCATTGCGTCTAACAGACGGTCAAGGGCAATCGTAGAATTGTCGCCGCAAAGGGTTACGATATCATCGAGGTTGAGTGTTTTGCTATCACTAGCAAAATTTGCAAGCTTTTCAAGTTCCCGACGGGTGATTTCCCTGTCGTTCCCCAAAATTGAGCACAGATAGGAATGCGCCTCCTTAGATATTGAGATCGTCTCTTCCTCGAAGAAGTGTTCTATTAGTATGTGAAGTGATTTTGCATCATCGGCAAAACAGGGAAGTGCCCAACCTCGTCTTGATTCCTCAATAAAAACTCTCAATTTGTCGCGTTTTGTCAAATTTGCTGCCTCAATAACAATTAATGCGTCAAATTGATTTTGAAACAGCTCTTCAAGAATTGGTGCTAGATATTTATTCCCATTTCGGATGCGAATGATCGGTGAATCTCCGAAAAGAGATGGTGTAAGAATTTCTACGGCTAACTTTTCCGGATTTGCCTGAATTTCATCCATTTCGAGAACGGTGATCTCTGACGCATTCGTTACAACATGCTGACCGTTCGGATTCGCACCGTTGCACAAAAGCATAGCCCGTTCATGCACTAGTCCTAAGTCAGATCCATAAACCAAGAACGATCCAGATTTTCGTGATTTGTCCCGCAGAAACTGATCAACTTGATAGGCCTTTAGGGCAGTCATGGTGTCGTTGGTAGTGATAATATTGACAAAAGGGTCACTCGTATTGTTTGAGCCAAATTATGAGCGGCACGTTCACTGGCTTCATTGGCAGCCTGTTGATTTGCCAGGCGTTGATTTGAAGAAACATATGTAGCCGAAGCCGTGCGCCTTCCGGAAAAAACTAGCTCGTCTTGATCAGCTTTTGCAATATTTACGATCCCGACAAGTCCAATACTTCCTGAACCCGGGGTAATAGGGGATGATGAGACACGAATTGTAACAATTCGTGCATCTGCGGCATCTGAGCGTCCAAAAAAACTAACAAGATCGGCATAAACAATTTGTTCTAGTCTTGAATTTGGATCAGCGAAATTTAGGTTAAAACTTACGTTGGTTTGATTAGAATATAGCGGTGCAATACTACAGGCAACAAGGGTAAGGCTTGCCAGAACAAATGATAGCGTTGTCAAAAAATATCTAACAAAATAGGTTGATGATCTTTGATTAGAGTACAACATTAACAATCCTGTTTGGAACAATGATCAATTTCTTGGGGCTTTTGCCGTCAAGTATTTTTCTGATTGCCTCCAGATTCAGCGCTCTTTCTTCAATAAGAGATTTGGGGGCATCGATGGGAACTCCAATCTCTCCCCGGCGTTTTCCGTTAACCTGAATTGGTAGGATAACAGAATCCTTGATCAACAAAGATTCATCAATTTGTGGCCATAGTGCATTACTAACAAGACCTGTTTTGCCCAATTGTTGCCAGCAGGTTTCTGCCATATGAGGCATGAACGGTGCAACAATTACGACCAGATGGTCGAGGCCAGTTTTAAGAGCGGCAATTCTTTCACTGGTTGGGTGTGCACTCACCTTGGGTAAATATTTGGCGAAACCATTTGCCAGTTCATAAATATAGGCAATAGCTCGATTGAAATGTAAATCGTGAATTTCTTCACCAACAATTCTGCTTGTAGCGTGGACAAGGGATAAGAATTGATGTGCTTCCTTGTCTTCAGCGTCGCCCGCATGAGCAGATAATTGTCCCAATTCTATAGATTCTTGAATAATTTTGTACAGACGTTGGACAAAACGAGTTGCGCTATCAATACCCTTTTCATTCCATTCAACATCTCTTTCGGGGGGCGAATCGGACAATACAAACCACCGAATGGCATCAGCACCATGGGAATCAAGCATATCTTGTGGATCGATGCCATTGAGTTTTGACTTCGACATTTTTTCGACCGCACCAATTGTAACCGGCTCGCCAGATGTACGTAGTGTAGCTGTTCGAATGCCGTCGTTTGATTTAACGATTACACGCTCGGGACTTACCCAATTCCCTTGAGCGTCCTTATAGGTTTCATGGGTAACCATGCCTTGGGTAAACATGCCCTTAAATGGCTCTTTGATGGAGATATATCCAGTTTTTTGTAAGGCACGTGCAAAGAACCGAGAATAAAGAAGATGTAAAATTGCGTGCTCTACGCCACCAATATATTGATCAATGGGAAGCCATTTATCGGCCATTTCCCGCACTAGAGGACTTGTTGCATTTGGGGATGTAAAGCGCGCGAAATACCAAGAGGAATCAACGAAGGTATCCATAGTATCGGTTTCCCTATGGGCCTCTGTACCACAGGAAGGGCATGGCACAATTTTCCATGTTGGGTGATGATCCAGGGCATTGCCGGGTTTGCTCAAATCAACATCATCTGGCAGACGTACCGGTAAATCTTCGTCAGGCACGGGAACCTGCCCACAATTATCACAATGGATAATCGGAATGGGGCACCCCCAAAAGCGTTGACGAGAAATTCCCCAATCGCGTAAACGGAAATTGGTTTGCTTTTCACCCTGTTTTTTTCCGTCAATCTCGATTTTGGCCAAACGGGTAGCAACTTCTTCAAATGCGTCCTTGGGTGTCATGTCGTTCAAGAAGGAAGAATTGATCATAATCCCGTCACCCGTATAGGCCTCATCGGTGATAGAAAAATCTGATGCATCAACTTTTGGTGGCAACACAACTGGTACGACATCAAGACTATAGGTATTTGCAAAATCTAAATCGCGCTGATCTCCGGAGGGGCAGCCAAAAATGGCGCCGGTTCCGTAATTCATCAATACGAAGTTCGCGACAAAGATTTTAAGAAGTTTGCTTTCATCAAATGGATGTTTCACGTGAATCCCGGTGTCAAAACCTTCTTTGTCCAGGGTTTCCAATGTTGCAGCGCTTGTACCTTGCATCTGGCACTTCTTGATGAAGGCAGCTAATTCAGGATTGTTTTTAGCAGCTACGCTGGCCATGGGATGGTCGGCAGCAATCGCCATGAAAGACGCACCAAATATCGTATCTGGTCGCGTTGTATAAACCTCCAATTCGTTAAACCCCTTGGGGGCGGAATTTTGATCTAATTCCCAACGGATAAGCAGACCTTCGGATTTTCCAATCCAGTTGCGTTGCATGGTCCGTACTTTTTCGGGCCAATCATTTAGATCATCGAGGCTAACCAATAGGTCCTCGGCAAAATCTGTAATTTTGAAGAACCATTGTACCAGTTCACGCTGCTCTACCTCGGCTCCAGAACGCCAACCCTTGCCATCGATAACTTGCTCATTCGCCAGAACAGTCAGGTCAACTGGGTCCCAGTTAACTTTGGATTTTTTACGTGAGATTAAATCAGCCTCAAGAAATTTTAGGAATAACCGTTGCTGATGTTCGTAATATTCAGGGTCACAGGTAGCAAACTCACGGGACCAATCAAGACTTAATCCAATGGATTTAAGTTGAGTTCGCATGGCCGCGATATTGTCATATGTCCACTGTTTAGGATGTGATGAGGTTTTGATTGCGGCATTTTCTGCCGGTAAGCCAAAAGCATCCCAACCCATGGGGTGCAAAACTGCTTTTCCCAGAGAGCGGTGATAGCGGGCGACAACGTCACCCATGGCATAATTTCTTACATGGCCAGCATGTAAACGCCCGGAAGGATAGGGAAACATTTCAAGTACGTAATAGGGATCTTTAGTATCATCATCGGCAAGTTCAAAGACTTTTTGCTGGGCCCAAACTTTTTGCCAATGGGGTTCCATTTTACGTGGATTATACCGTTCGAATTGTACTTGTGTAGAATTGTTTTTTTGATTCACTTAAACATCGTCCCGATTGAGTATTAGTGGTGTTGACAATGGTTTGAAGAATATAGGTTGCAAAATCAACGAAGAAATTCATTATGATGATCATCATCACAAAAAACACCTGCAG
>JAJRRG010000015.1 GCA_024279675.1 Alphaproteobacteria bacterium | reverse complement strand
CCAGCACGACAACATCTTCGCCCCCGTCAAGCAAACGCAACACCATGTGCGAACCAATATATCCTGCGCCACCTGTAACCAGAGTTGCCATTTTACAAATATCTCCACTTTTCTCATTTTCTTGCCGCTCGCCCCATAGATTGATATAATCAAGATTCATTATGAGCCAGACGAATCACATTTAGTATAGGTGAAATCAAATTGCCAAAACGTGTTAGAATTGCAGTTTTTCCAGTTGCCGGTCTCGGCACCCGTTTTTTACCCGCAACCAAGGCCATGCCCAAAGAGATGTTGCCCGTTGTTGACCGCCCGCTCATTCAATACGCGGTGGATGAAGCCAAGGAAGCCGGGATCGAACATTTTGTTTTTGTCACGGGGCGCAACAAAGGCGTTATTGAGGATCATTTCGACCGTCAATTTGAACTTGAATCAAATCTGAAAATCAAAGGCAAACTTGAAGCACTGCAAAGTCTTCAGGCGGATTTACCCAAACCCGGCCAAACCAGCTTTACCCGCCAGCAGGAACCCCTGGGCCTTGGTCATGCCGTATGGTGCGCCCGTGATATTGTTGGCAATGAACCCTTTGCACTATTATTACCAGATATGCTGTTCAAATCTGAACGCGGCGTATTGGCTCAAATGATAGATGCCTATGAAAACACCGGCAACAACATCATTGCCGTCGAAGAAACCGACCCCGAAGGCATTTCATCCTATGGGGTTGTGGGTCGTGGCGAAGGGCCAGACACAGGGTTTGAAATCACTGAAATGGTTGAAAAACCAAAACGCGAGGATGCCCCCTCAAATCTAATTATTTCCGGGCGTTATATTTTACAGCCAGAAATTTTTGATCTAATCGAACAACAAGCAACCGGGGCCGGGGGTGAAATCCAAATTACCGACGCCATGCAAACATTGATGAAATCCCAGAATTTCACCGGTGTAAAGTATAATGGCCGCGCATTTGATTGTGGCTCAAAAGTTGGGTTTTTAACCGCAAATATCGTCTTTGCCCTTGATCGCGATGATATTTCCAAGGATTTCATGAAAGAATTGCAGACGTTTGCTACAGAGTCACAAAAAAGCTCATAGATCCCGATTTCGTATTACTCCAGCAAGCCTAGCGCGCAATACGTATGCCAATGGTGCCCGCATGCTGATATTGGGCTGTGACCGGAAGAAGCTGAGCCCACGTGTATAGATAATCCAGATTTACCGAAATGTTCTTGTTAACTGCAAAGTCGGCCCCCGCCCCCGCGGTGTAGGTCGTTTGTATATTGGTTCCGGTTTGAGGAAGCGAATATAGCGCCGATCCCGAAGCACGCAAATCAAGCCAGGGTGTCATGCCATAGGTAATATTCCCGCTGGCTGAATAATCAACCGATGCCACTTGCCCCGAACTGGCATCTGCTGGCGTGAGATTTGTTGTAAATTGCAGACCGGCTGTTAATGCATCATTGGGCGTATAGGCAAGATCGAGACCAAAAACCGCGCTCCCCATACCAACCAGCCCCAAATCATCGTAGTCGCGCGTCGTATGCCCCACGGAGACTTCCGCAGAAAGCACGTCGCGCCAATTAACAAGGGCTCCAGTGCTGATGGTATAATCCCAACCATCCAGTTTGCGCCCGGTGGCAATGGGTGCCCCATCGTACCAGTCATGGGCAACACCCCCCTCGATATAGAGGGAAATCTCGGGGCTAAATGCATAACTTGTTCTAAGCGTCCCCCCAAGTCGGCTAAAATTCCTGTCCGAATTATTCTGCCCCAGCCCCCCCACTAACAAGGTATCAGAACTTGCCTGACGCTGAGCCTGCGTGCCAACTTCAAAGGTAAATCGCCCCATCTGCCGCGCAATACCAATATTGCCCCGCAAAGTCGCAACGACGGGCGTTTGCACAATCGTATCTGACATACCCGGCGCATTCACATCATCTTGACTTAGGCCAATAGAGGCCCCGCTCGTAATTGCTGTGACTGAATCAAGGGCAGATTGACCAGAATAGGAAAATTCAGTCTCATCAATACGGGTCAACTGATCATCATTCACTGAAAGAGAAGAGCGCCCGGCAAAACTATATTGACCCCGTAAATCTTGGTGGGTGAGGGAAAACTCAGGCGTTAGCACAGCAGAATTTTTCCCCGTTTGCGTACCCCCCGTGTGGGTATAGGCAAGGCCAATCGACCAATCCACATTAAAAAACGGATGGTAGGGTTCTCGCGGTGTCGTGCCCAAATTAACGCCCAAGTCATTATCCAAATCCCGTTCTATGCGCAAAACACCCAAGGCCAAGTTTTCAACGATCCCCGTATCCGGGTTGACAGAATTGCGGTCATACGAAGCGGAAGTATTGGGAGCCGTGCCGGGCGCAGGGGGCAAGAGTGAAATTGGCAACGTACTCACTGGCAACGTACTCACTGGCAACGTGCTCAACTGTGCCTGATTAACCGGGGGGGATGGCAAGGGACCAGTAAGTGAGGGCAGCGTGTATCCCCCGGTGGACGAATAGCCGACAGATGGTGAATTTAGCAAAGAATTATTGGAATAGGAACCGTCTCCGGATTGGGCAAAGCCCGTAGATGCCATTACCAACAAAGAGAGCAACCCAAACCCAAAAATGCTTTTTTGCCGGATGAATTGGGTTTTATAAATCAAAGTTTGTTTTCTGTTTTTGGCTAAAAAGCGCTGCATTTCTGGCATTCCTGAGCCGATTCGTATCCTTGCTTAAGCCTGTCAGTTTATGGTTAAGCAATTCTTAGCATTTGCCTTGGCATCCAAAATAAAAACCTTTTGTTAACTACGCCACTTAAGGGAAAATTCGCCATCCATGCGTCATATTCAAACCAAGGATATAAACCTGACGTAAGACGCATGGAGTGAACAAATGGATTTAGCAACAATTCTAGGAATTGCTGTAGGCTCAGCCTTTATTGCAGCCGCTATTTTGATGGGCGGTTCTTTTTCCCAGTTCATTGACGGACCATCAGCGATGATCGTTATGGGCGGGGGGCTTGCGGCCACCCTCATTCGTTTCCCCCTTTCAGGCATCATGCAAGCCTTTGCAACCGGGGGCAAAGTATCCTTCACCCATAAAAAGGTTGAACCGCGCGAAATCATTGAAAAACTTGCCGAAATGGGCGACATCGTGCGTAAAACCGGCCCCTTGGGTTTAGAGAATATTGAACTGGAAGAGCCGAATCTGAAAAAAGGCGCGCAATTTATTGCCGACGGTTACGATGTTGGGTTTATCAAAGAATCCATGGAACTGGCGCGTGATCAATATCTGACACGCCTGACAGAAGGCCAACGGGTTTTTAAGTCCCTTGGGGATGCCGCCCCCGCTTTTGGCATGATCGGAACTCTGGTGGGCCTTGTGCAGATGCTTGCCAACATGGATGACCCCTCCAAAATTGGTCCAGCCATGGCCATCGCCCTGCTGACAACCCTTTATGGCGCGATTATTGCCAACCTTGTTTGCCTACCGATTTCAGACAAACTAACGGCAAAATTTGGTTTTGAAGAGGTCAACCAAACGCTGATAATTGATGGCATTGTTGCGGTACGTGGGGGCAAAAGCCCCGCCCTTATCCGTGAAATGCTGGTGGCCTATTTACCTGATTCCCAACAATCCGAGCTTTTAGAAGAAGAAGCGGCGTAAGTCAGGATTTATTGAAACAGGAATTACTGAACCAGGAATTACTGAAACATGGCCACCAAACATAAATGTCCCGATGGACTTCCCGAATGGCTACTCACCTTTGGCGATCTGATGTCAATTTTGGTGGTGTTCTTTGTGTTGTTGATTTCCTTTTCCATTCAAGACACCGAAAAACTCCAAATCGTTTCTGGCTCAGTCAAGGACGCCTTTGGCATTCGCCAAGAAGAGCAACGCGCCGGTGTCGTAGAACGCGACGGCAACCCAGAACGTGACTATGTAAAAAGACTATCCTTGGCCGAAAACGAAGACAATACTGAATTTTCCGCCGACCGGAACGACGAAAATGAATCCCAGGGGCCAGATGCCAATACCTTCAAAATCGCCTCAAATGAGATCGAAGAAGCTAACCGTTTTTCATTGGCAGCAGCAACATTACGCCAAGCATGGCAGGAATTGCCAGACATTACTTCGATTTCGGAAAACCTAATTCTTCAAGAAACGGATGAAGGATTAAACATCCTTATTGCCGATCAGGAAGGGCGCTCCATGTTCCCTGAGGGGTCAAAATACCCCTATGAAATCACCCGCAAGGCCGTGGCCGCCATCGCCCCCGTTCTAGCACAATTGCCCAACCAAATCCGAATTTCAGGCCACACCGCCGCTGGATCACAATACCCAAATCCACGTTATGGCAAATGGGAACTTTCCGCAGATCGCGCAAATGTTCTACGCGCTGTTCTCGAGGAATTTGGCCTCAATTCGGACCGTATACACTCAGTTGTCGGCCAAGCTGACGCAGAGCCATTCTTCCCGAACAACCCGTATCTAAATGCAAACCAACGGGTTTCAATACTTATTATGAGCGAAGAACCCCCGGTACCGCCTGAGTTAAGGCCCTAAAGCGATTCTTCGCATGCATCATGCCCCACGTTTATCATGCGGTGCGCGGCGGCTTTGGGATAAAGGACACGCCAAAACAACCAACTTGCCGGCGTGAGGCCTAATCCAGCCTGCCGGCGTGAGGCCTAATCCAGCCTGCCGGCGTGAGGCCTATAATTCAGCCCTCCGGCGCAAGGTTTGATAACTACATTTAGCAGGTCGAATGAATATTATTGCACGCGACATGTTTTAGGACGCGGAAAATTTCTTGGCGCCTAAGCGCTGACAACGCGATCTGGTTCAGCAGATTCAACTTCCAGAATATTTCCTTTTTTGTGCCCAATCACTCGTACTCGATGCCCCGCAGGAAGCTCTGGCCCTGTCACCCGCCAAACACTGTCACCCAACTCCATACGACCACCCGGACCAAGGATAGGCTCGCTCAAAAACCCTTCTTTTCCTATAAAACGGCCCGCACGATCGTTGAGGAAGGGCGCATCAGTTTTGGGTTGCACACGGCGTCGATAGGCCAACCAGCCTACAATAGCCCCGATTGAAAGAGCACCAAAAATCACGAATTGAAAAGGTACACTAAACGGTGCAATCAGCGTAATCAGACCGGTCACAATGGCGGAGCCCCCTAGCCAGAGAAACACCCCCCCTGGCGCGACCAACTCAATGCCCAACAGCACAATCCCACCCACAAGCCATGACCAAGGCACATATTCAGAAAACAGGTTTATGAGATCCATTTTAATCACTCCTATGGGAAAATATCGCGAATTGTCACGACCCAATATCAAGACTATCGAGCCAAAACTATAGTGAACTGCCCCCCGCAAAAGGGAAACAGTTACACTATTTACTTCAAATACTTATTTTCCAGTTGTCGGCGTGCGACTTCTGGTGACTTTTTTGGGCGTATCATTGGGGCCGCCAAATGCCTCTTTGGCAATTTCAGCAATCCCGCCAATAGCACCAATTACATTCGCCGCTTCAATCGGCATCATCAGAACTTTCTGATTGGGCGATTTGGCAATACTCTCAAGCGCTTTGATATAATTGTTG
>JAJRRG010000253.1 GCA_024279675.1 Alphaproteobacteria bacterium | reverse complement strand
GCTGCTTTTTTTTTCGAGGGACTTATGATGGGTGAGCATGATTTGATTGTTGTGACCGGGGCAAGCGGATTTATTGCCAAGCATGTGATGGCCAACCTGTTAAATTCTGGGTATCGCGTGCGTGGAACTCTTCGCAACGGGTCCAAGGCTGAAAGCGTTGAAGCGGCCATGGAAATCATGTGCGGGTCAGACGCGCTGAGTAAACTTGAATTGGTTATATGTGATTTGTTATCCGACACCGGATGGCAGGAGGCAATGAATGGGGCGGATGCGGTTTTGCATTTGGCAACCTATGTGCCTGCAAAGGAACCAAAAGATCCCCAGGATGTCATTCGACCCGCATTGGAGGGGACGGAGCGTGTATTTAAGTTTGCGCACAAAGCCAATATCCCCCGTATAGTCATGACCAGTTCTGTTGCCGCGATTGGCTATGGTCACAATGATAAGCTAACGACAGTTGGGCTTAGCGCAAAGGACTGGACGTCAATTAAGGGACTGAACGGGACATGGGCCTATCCAGAGGCAAAAACCCTTGCGGAATTGCGCGCATGGGAGCTGGCGCAGTCTTTGAACCTTGATCTCACATGCATTTGCCCCAGTATGGTGTTTGGCCCTGCGATTGATGCGGATATGTCGGCGTCGTTGAAAGTCATCAAGCAATTGATATCGGGAAAGACGCCCGCCCTTCCACCGGGGGGCATTTCCATTGTTGATGTGCGGGATGTGGCCCAGATCCATGTGGATGCCTTGAAAAATGATGATACAATTGATGAACGTATCATTGCATCGAGTGCATATCAGAGTTTTGTTGATATTGCTCAGGTTTTGCGCCTTGCCTATCCTGATGTTCGCATTCCTAGTGTTGTTATCCCCAAGTGGGTATTGCTTTTTGTGGCGCGCTTTAGTCCGATGATTAAGCAGATCGTTGCCGATTTGAAAGTTATTCGTCATTATGATGGTCGTCCCGCGACGGATTTGATGGGACGTGACTATCGGCGTGCGGATGAGGCAATCTTATCGGCTGCAGAAAGCATGATCGAACTGGGTGTTGTAAACCATACCTAGGTTTGTCGCGTCCAACGTTCAACTTGAGCCTTCAGATGTATTCACCCTTGATCTACACTTGAAGCGCGCTAAAATATCATCTGGGTTGGCAATAAAGCCAAACTGTATACTGGACACGCCATGAGCGATTTGTTTTCCACAGACGAGAATATTGTCGAGCCGGAACTGGATGCAATGCGCCCGCTTGCTGAACGGTTGCGCCCCAATTCCTTGGATGAGGTTATCGGGCAGCGCCACCTTTTGGGGGAAAAGGGGGCCTTGCGCCGGATGATTGGGGGCAACCGGCTGGGATCACTGATATTGTGGGGTCCGCCGGGGACCGGAAAAACAACAGTTGCGCGATTGTTGGCGGATGAGGTTGGCTTTCGTTTTGTGCAAATATCTGCGGTGTTCTCCGGCGTTGCGGATCTGAAAAAGGTCTTTGAAGAAGCGCGGTTCTATCGCTCTAACGGTAAACGTACCCTTTTGTTTGTCGATGAAATTCACCGTTTTAACCGGGCACAACAGGATGGGTTTTTGCCCGTCATGGAAGACGGGACGGTGGTGTTGGTTGGGGCGACAACCGAAAACCCATCATTTGAACTCAACGCGGCTTTGTTGTCTCGGGCGCAGGTTCTATTATTTGAGTCTTTGTCGCCGGATGATCTTGGAGCATTGTTGGAGCGTGCGGAAACTATGCTTGAGCAAAAATTGCCGCTGACAGATGAGGCGCGCTTAAGTTTGATTGGGTTGGCGGATGGGGACGGGCGCGCCCTCTTGGGGTTGGTAGAGGAAATCATACAGGCTGCAGAACCTGACGAGATGATGGATCACGCCGCATTGGTGGAGTTGGTTCAGCGGCGGGCCCCGGTTTATGACAAGGCGCAAGAGGGGCATTATAACCTCATCTCTGCGTTACATAAAACCGTTCGCGGGTCTGATCCGGATGCGGCCTTATATTATTTTTCGCGAATGATTGACGCGGGGGAAGACCCGATGTTTTTGGCGCGCCGGCTTATTCGTATGGCCGTGGAGGATATTGGTTTGGCTGATCCCCACGCGTTGCCTCAAGCCATTGCGGCGCGGGATGCCTATCAAATGCTTGGCTCGCCTGAAGGGGAGCTGGCGTTGGCGCAACTGGTGATTTATTTGGCGGCGGCACCAAAATCTAACGCGGTTTATGTGGCGTTTAAGAGTGCAACGCGTTTAGCGAAAAAAACGGGTTCACCAACGCCGCCAAAAGTAATTTTGAACGCGCCAACCAAGCTGATGAAAGATACCGGCTATGGGGAGGGCTATGTTTATGACCATGATACCCCGGACGGATTTTCAGGGCAGGAGTATTTCCCGGAGAAAATTGGGCGCCAGACATTTTATCAGCCAGTTGAGCGTGGGTTTGAGAGAGATATCAAAAAACGGCTCGACTATTTCGCGCGACTGCGCTCAAAGAAGGCAGATGAAGATGGTGCGTGAGATGACTAAAGGATTTTCAGGATGAATGCCTTTTTACTAGTGGGGGCTGGTGGTGCTCTTGGGGCCATGGGGCGCTATGGATTTGGTGTGATGGTTGCCCGTTCTGGCACGTTAGGATTTCCATACGCTACCCTTGGCGTCAACATATTGGGCTCCCTTTTCATGGGCGTGTTGATTGGCGCATTGGCAAAGTTTTTGCCGGGCGGTCAAAATGAAATTCGCCTGTTTCTGGCGGTCGGTGTGTTGGGCGGATTTACAACGTTTTCAGCGTTTTCCCTTGATGCGATCACATTGATTGAGCGGGGCGAAGTGATGCAGGCGGGCGTCTATGTACTGTTAAGTGTTATTGCATCGATTATTGCGGTGTTTATTGGGTTATTTATTATGCGAGGCATCAGCCTATGAGTGGCGTTAGTCAAAAAACTATTAGCGACGATGAAGATGGGATGCGCCTTGACCGCTGGTTTAATGTGCATTTCCCCCAACTTGGTTTTGGGCGTTTGCAAAAACTTATTCGCACCGGGCAGGTACGTGTGGACAAGGGGCGGGTGAAAACCAGTTCACGGGTGCAGGCGGGGCAGGTCGTGCGTGTTCCCCCGATGGACGCGGCACCGGAAGCCAATGCTGAACCACGGGTCAACAAACGTGAGGATGCACGGTTTTTGCGCGACATCATCCTTTATGAAGATGATGAGTTGTTCGTGTTTAACAAGCCCCATGGACTTGCAGTCCAGGGGGGGAGCGGCACCAAACGCCATATTGACGGCATGCTCAAGAGCCTGCCCAACGCCAAGGGTGAAGCACCCCGGCTGGTACACCGGCTTGATCGGGATACGTCGGGCTGTTTGCTGGTGGCCAAAACCCGCGCCGTTGCATCCCATTTTGGGGCTGTGTTTCGCTCGCGTTCCGCGCGCAAAATATACTGGGCGTTGACTGTTGGTGTGCCAAGCCCGCAACAAGGCAATATTTCTTGTTTTTTGGGTAAGCAATTGACCCGTGACGGGGAGCAAATGGCGGTGGTTGATAAGGGCTATCGGGGTGCGCAACATTCCATGAGCCATTATTCAGTGACCGACAATGCGGGACAGGAATTTGCATGGGTGACACTAAAACCGGTGACGGGGCGGACGCATCAATTGCGCGTTCATATGATGAATTTGGGCACGCCTATTTTAGATGATCCACGATATTATGAAATGGAAAACTGGAACTGGGTCAAGCCTGAGGGCCTTGGTAACGGATTGCATTTGCATGCGCGCCGTTTAGCCATTCCGCTGCGCAATGGTAAGCGACTGGATATTAGCGCGCCCCTACCGCCCCATATGCAAAAGAGCTTTAAGATGCTTGGCTTTGATGCCAAACGTTATGATGTGCAAAATATTGATCCGGAGGATGCATGAACGACTTAAAATTAGTAATATTTGATCTTGATGGGACGCTGATAGATACGGTGTCTTTGTTCGTGGGTTCCATTAGCACTGTTTTTGAAAGCATGGGACAGCCTATCCCGGATGAAAAATTAATTCGTTCTATCTCCGGGCTTGGTATGCAGATTGGTCTCAGGCGTATTGCGCCGGATTTGAATGAGGCAGATACTGAAAAATTAATTCAGATGTACCGTGAAGAGTATTTGAAACGGGCGACACAATCCATGCAGGAAGGGCTTTTTCCGGGGGCTATTGAAGCGTTAAACCAACTGCACAAACGTGAGGACGTGGTCTTGGCGGTTGCAACGGGTAAGCCTCTGATTAACACCAATCGAGTGTTGGAGGCCCATAAGGTGAAGGGGTTGTTTACCTCAATCCATACGCCGGACACAAATATAGCCAAGCCAAACCCAGACATGATTGTTACAGCTATGGGCATTGTTGATGTGACCCCGCAACGTACAGTTATGATCGGGGACACGACCCACGACATGGAAATGTCAGTCGCGGCGGGGGTGAAGGCGCTGGGAGTTGATTGGGGGTATCATCAACCGGATGAACTAAACAAGGCCGGGGCTGACGTCATTGTTTCTGACTTTGATCAGATGATAACAGCTATCGACAGTTTGCTGGAGCACTAGTATGCGTGAGTTTTTAGAGGACGTTCATGAGCATATGAATGACGGATATGGGCGTGCTCAGGCCCATAATAAAACCCCTATGCGCAAGCGGTTCTATAAGGAAGTTAGCGCGGCCCCGATTGAGGGCGGCTTTAGCATTAATCTGGATGGCCGGCCAACCAAAACTCCCGGGCATAAACTGGTGCACGTGTTAAGTGAAACACTAGCTGTAAAAATGGTTGGTGAATGGGAAGTGCAGGAGGAATTTATTGACCCGCGCACAATGCCGCTTGTGCGTTTGGTTAATTCCGCAGTTGAGGGCGGCGTAGATGTTGAGGCGGCTTTGCGCGAAGAAGTGGTGAAGTTTGCTGGTAATGATTTGATGTTGTTTCGTGCGGATAGTCCGCGTGAATTGGTGGCGTTGCAAACTGAGCATTGGGGTAGCGCGCTTGCTCGTATTGAGAAGCATTTTGGGGTGAAATTTGAATCTGTCATCGGAATTGTGAATAAAAATCAACCCCAAGCCAGTCTGGATTGTTTAGCAACGGATTTGGAAAACCTTGGTTTTATGGAGCTAACAGCGTTGGTGTCGATAACGGGGCTTACCGGCTCGGGGCTTTTGGCTTTTGCCTTGCGTCATGGGTTGATTGAAGCTGATCAGGTGTGGGATTTGGCCCATGTGGATGAAACCTACAATGCCAAAAATTGGGGAGCGGATGCCGAAGCGATTGCACGGCTCGAAAAGCGCAAAATAGAGTTTGATGCGGCGGTGACAGTTTTGGAATTGACTGGCGGGGCTTAGGTTCGGAATCTAATTTTTCGCGATTTCTATAATCCAGCTTGCGGTGTCCGGCGAAATATCTCGTAATGGGCCTAGGACAAAGTCCCGTTCGTGGGCATGTTTGTGTGGTAGGGTGAGGCGCTCCGTTTGCATGAGCAGGCGTCCATAGGCCACAATATCAATGTCAATGAGGCGGGGCCCCCATTTCACGCCTCTAACGCGGCCCATGTCATTTTCAATTTTTTGGCATGCGTCAAGCAATTGTAGGGGCGGCATGTCCGTCTCAACTTCAATCATCATATTGTGGAAGTCATTCTGATCGGTTTTGCCCCAGGCCGGATTTATCAAAATTTCTGACTTTGCGGTGATGGTGATATTGTCGGGGGCGTCGATAAACTCAAGCGCTTGGGCAAGTTGTTTTGTGGGATCACCCATATTGGCCCCAAGGCTAAGCCATGCCGTGCTAGCGTTTTGCCTCTGGTGTTTGTTCACTCTGGCCGCTTTCGGGTGAGCTGTATGGCAAATTCGCCCGTTACGACCGGAATAGGTGCCTCGGGCTTAGCCACGCGGATTTGCACCCATTCGATATTGGAATGGGCTGCAAAAAGCTGGTCAACAATATGCTGGGCCAGCGCTTCAAGTAGTTTGAAACGTTGCTCGGCAAAGGCGTCGCGCACAATGTTAAAGATCAGTTCATAGGATATGGTCTGTTCCACATCATCGCTTACCGCTGCGGCACGCAAATCAAGGCCACACGTTACATCAAGGGAAAATCGGCACCCCACAATGCCTTCTTCAGGCATAACCCCGTGATAGCCATAAAAGGCCAGCCCTTTGAGGATTATCGTATCATCTGTGTCTAAGTTCATGAATTTATCTCTTTATGCTCACACGCTGGGGGCACCGTAATAGGTGGCATGGGCATTTGCAATGCTTCATTGTTTGGTTTGATGTCGTGCACCCGAAAAATATGCGCGCCTTGCTGGTAGGCGATAACTGAGGTGGCGGCGGTCGCATTTGCGCGCGCGTCGGTGGGAAGGTTAAGCAAATTGCCGAGCATGGATTTGCGCGATGTACCGATCAGCAACGGGTAACCCATTTCGTTGAATTCTTCAATTCGGGCGAGTAGTGTGTAATTTTCCTGCAATGACTTTGCAAAACCAAATCCGGGATCAAGAATTAAGCTGTCCATGGCCACGCCGTATTTTTGTGCGATGGCGATGGATGTGGCGAAAAACCGTTTCATTTCGTCAATAATATCCGCGTCCTGATTGCGATCCTTGTCCCAGTGCATGAGGATGAGGGGTGTTTTGTGCCGCGCGGCCACATCCGCGATCTCTGGGTCGCGTTGCGCGCCTGTGACATCATTTATGATTTGTGCGCCCGCTGCAATCGCCTTTGCGGCGACCTCAGCTTTGAATGTGTCAATGGAGATGGGCGCTTTGATGCCACTAGCAACCAAATGCTCAATAACCGGAATTGTGCGTGCCAGCTCATCTTTAGTGCTCACCTCATCGGCGCCGGGGCGTGTGCTTTGCCCGCCAATGTCAATGATTGCGGCGCCCTGTTCAAGCATCAGACGGGTGTGGGTGAGGGCAGAATCCAAATCATTGTGCGCCCCCCCATCGGAAAAACTATCTGGGGTCATGTTGAGAATGCCCATGATAAGGGGCGCTGGTCCCAATGCCAGAGCACCACCCATTATGGGAACATTATAGGCATTGTGGCGCGCCATTAATCCGGGGCCGTTTGGGTTGCAAATAGATCATAGGCATCTGAATCATGCACTTTGACCGTGACCATATCGCCGGGCTTTACCCCGTCCGCATTGTCAATTATCACATTGCCATCCACGTCCGGTGCGTCCCATTTTGAGCGGGCAATGGCTTGGTTTTCTGTAACGTCAAAATCATCGACCAACACGTCGATGGTGCGGCCCACTTTTTGAGCTAACCGCTTGACTGAGACTTCTTGCGCACGTTGCATCAGGCGTTCAAAGCGTTCGTGCTTTACTTCGTCCGGGATGGCCCCGTCAATATCGTTGGCTTTGGCACCGGCGACAGGCTCATATTCAAAACAACCGGCACGATCGATTTCAGCTTCACCAATCCAATCCAACAATAATTCAAAATCCGCTTCAGTTTCGCCGGGAAAGCCAACGATGAAGGTGGAGCGAATGGCCAGATCGGGGCAGGTTTTACGCCAGGATTTAATACGATCCAAGGTTTTTTC
Organism: Alphaproteobacteria bacterium; assembly: GCA_024279675.1. Classification (GTDB taxonomy): domain Bacteria; phylum Pseudomonadota; class Alphaproteobacteria; order Rhizobiales; family Devosiaceae; genus DROE01. The sequence continues at coordinate 3,358 of JAJRRG010000253.1, read as the reverse complement.
CTGATTGGCGGGGCGGCGCATGGCTTTGAGTACAGTGCGGGAGGCATGTTGAAATGGGATATCCAGATAGGGCAGGATTTTATTGTCGGCCATCAGATCAATGGCCGCATCCACGTGCGGGTAGGGGTAAACATAGTGCAGGCGAACCCAAGCGCCCAATTCACCCAATTCTGCGCACATATCATAAAACTTTGCCCGCACGTCGCGGCCTCGAAACTTTGAGGTGGCGTATTTTATGTCCTGACCATAGGCGCTGGTATCTTGAGAAATAACCAAAAGTTCTTTGGTGCCGGCTTTGACCAGCCGTTCAGCTTCATACAATACGCTGGCCATGGGCCGGGATACAAGATCCCCGCGAATGGAGGGGATTATACAGAAAGAACAACGGTTTGAGCAACCTTCTGAAATCTTTAGGTACGAATAATGCTTGGGGGTGAGTTTTAGCCCTTCGGGGGGAACAAGATCAACAAACGGATCGTGCACGGGCGGAATGGTGGCGTGAACAGCCTCGACCACTTGCTCGTATTGATGGGGGCCAGAAACCGCCAAAACCTTGGGGTGAGTTTTGCGAATTAGCTCTTCTTCGACGCCCAAACACCCGGTGACAATGACCTTGCCATTCTCGGAAATGGCTTCGCCGATTGCATCTAGGCTTTCCGCCTTGGCGCTGTCGATAAATCCGCACGTGTTGACGATAACCATATCAGCGCCGGCATAATCGGGGGAGAAGCTGTATCCTTGTGCCCGCAATGTGGTGAGGATACGTTCAGAATCCACCAAGGCCTTGGGGCAACCAAGGCTGACGAGGCCAATTTTTGGGGCAGTACTCATTTGTTGATCCTTAAAAGGGGCGGTTTAGGGCACACCTAGCGGTTTTCTCGCTTCTTAACTTAAATGGCAAAAAGGTCAATAAAATAGGCGCGTGCAAATCTGCTTTTCGATCGAATTTTATTTGCCAATACAGGATTTATGCGGGTATCTGCATGGTATTGCAATGGATGCCGCCACCCCCTTCACAAATTTCGCTGGTGTCTATTTGGATGATGTGTCGGTCTGGTTCAAGCGCCTGCAACAGGGCGTGGGCTGCAGCGTCGGCTTGTGGGTCGCCAAACTTTGGCATCACGATGCCGCCGTTGGGAAAATATGAGTTAATGTAGGAGGAGGAGAAATCATTGCCTCTTTCTGGCATTATGTCCCAATCGGGTCGCTTGAGCACATGTACCTCAAAGGGCTGTCCGTTCGCGTCGCGCGCCTTGCGCATTCGTGCAAGATTTTCGTGTAAATCGGCAAATTCGGGGTCCAGCGGATCGTCGGTGATCTCCACAAGAGCGACCCCAGGACGGATCAGGCGCATGAGCGCATCTATGTGCCCATCTGTCACCGTATCAGCTTCAGAGCCTTTCAGCCAAATGATGTTGTGCGCGCCCGTCATCTGGCGCAGCCCTTCTTCAACTTCAGCCCGGCTCATCCCCGGATTACGGTTGGCGTTCAAAAGACAGGTCTCAGTGGTGACCAGCGTACCCTGACCATCTACTTCTATGGCACCGCCTTCACCAACGATGGGCGCCAATTGGTTTTCTAGACCATTTGCGCTTGCGAATCGCGCTGCGAGACCACGGTCGCGCCCGTAGCCGCGATATTTCTCGCCCCAGACGTTGAAGTTCCAGTTCACCGCGATTTGGGAATTTTCCGGGCCGTAGGCGATGGTGGGCAGGGTGTCGCGCGTCCAGATGTCATAATGTGCCATTTCCACCAGCTCGATAGTTGGGTTGAGAATTTTTTGTGCCCGGTTGCGCTGAGCCGGATTAATGAGCATGGTCACGGGCTCAAACGTGGCTATGGCGTTGGCAATTGTGGCTTGTTCGAGCTGAATTTGTCGCATGGCGCGATTGCCATAGGTGCCAGAGGCATCATTAAAGGCCATTACGCAGCCCTGATGCGGTTCCCATTCTGCAGGTAGTCTGAGGTTTTCAATATTCTTCGATGAGAAAACCGCTGACGCTTTGCCAATTGCCATACTACTCATCAATCCTGCTAAAACACTTCGTCTTGTTAATTGTAAATTCGCACCTGTTTTATTCGAAATTATTACTGCACCCATATCGCATAATCTCAAAAGGCTAATCGCTCGCCTGAGGTCGACCCAAGGCGGAAAACGGCGCGCCAAAGGTGAATGCCTCAGGGGAGGACCCGTTATCTGCAATCATTTGTAGACGGCGTTTCCCCTCAACAATAGTGGGTTTTTCCCCTTCCTTTATCCACCACAGGGCCATATGTGGCCCATCCAAACGTTCAAACCAATCATTGCGTCCAGCGAAAACGCGCTTGTGAATGGTGCGGTAGGTGTAGTTCTCAAGGGCCTCCATGCTCTCCCACACGGCCATATTGATGATGATGGCTGGATCATCAAAGGCGACAATTGAGGTGGCACTGGAGGTAACATTGCCCATTAGTCGCCAAACAAAGCCCGAACTTCGGTCGGCGGCCTTATTGACTGCATCAAGATTGTTAACAAAGCCCGACATGCGCGGGTCGTCCATTGGGTATTTTGCTTTGGCAATATTGATCAGGGCGAGGTGCATTGCAGGGTCTCTTTACATTGTGGGATTATCGATCACGATGGTGGGCCCAAAATGATGTTCAAATTTGGTTCGCATAACACTATCCACTTCCGCCATTGAAACAAGATGCCCCAAGTCTTCAAAACTGGTTACACCTTGATCAGATATGCCGCAGGGGACAATACCGGAATAGTGGGACAGGTCAGGCGCGATGTTGAGGGAAATGCCGTGGAAGCTGACCCATCTGGAAACCCGCACCCCAATTGCTGCAATTTTATCCTCACGTGTTAAGCCAAGTTCAGGGCGTTTTACCCAGACGCCAACCCGCCCCTTAGAACGGGCGGCAACAATATTGAACGCTTCCAGTGTGTCAATAATCCAACCCTCAAGGTTTTGAACATAGGCGCGCACATCGCGTCCACGTTGGCGCAGGTCGAGCAGGGGATATGCAACGCGCTGTCCGGGGCCATGATAGGTGAATTGTCCCCCGCGCCCTGCCTCGTAGACCGGGAAGCGGTTGGGTGCGATGAGGTCAGTTTTGCTCGCGGATGTCCCTGATGTATATAGGGGAGGGTGTTCAACCAGCCACACTTGTTCTTCGGCCTCCTCGTTGGCGATTCGGCGTGCGGTATCACGCATTTTTTGCAACGTTTGAGGATAGTCAGCTTGGCGTTCAAAGATTTTCCAGGCGATTGGGCGGGCATCGGGGCGTAAAAGCCGCAAATCGGCTGATTTTTGTGCGTTCTTTGTTTGCATTAACTTTTCGATAACCATGATTTGTGCATTGTAGTGCAAAT
>JAJRRG010000014.1 GCA_024279675.1 Alphaproteobacteria bacterium | reverse complement strand
CATGCTCCCCAAGCAAGGGTACTGAAAGCGCACAAAGCACCAATGGCAAACTGAAAAATATTGCCGATGTTACGGTGAGGGGCAGATAGCCCACCGCCACAAAGTTAAACACCGTTGAGATAAAAAGCATGAAACCGCGCGTCATTTCCTGCCCCAAGCGTTTTGTAGCAAATAATTCCTTGCCTAAAAGGGGCAGAAACAAAACCAGCAAAATAACCAGATGCACCCCATAGCGCAAAAATACAGCCTGGCTCACATCCATACCATCAAGGATCAACCATTTGGCGGAACTATCAATGCCAGTAAAACAAATGAGTGATAACACAACCATGGAAATGCCCAACAGTCGCCGGTCTTCCTTAGGTTTTATGCCACGAATTGAAGCCCGCGCCCGCTGAAATAGACTTAATCCTTGACCCATGATTTCCACTTAATACCCGTTATGAGAACACAAAAACCTTACCTGCATCCGGTAGTTCCCGAAAACAGAATAGGCATTGTTAACGCAGGTATCTGTAGCTCAATAAAAAGCAAAAGCGAGGTAAATATTTCCCCCAGAATTATGGCACCCCAGCCCCGCCCGTCCTGAACATTTTGTCTTAGTTGGAACCAGCCTTTAGCCCACCAGAGGTTTCAATAAAATCAACAATTTGGAGGATGTTTTTCCCACGTTTTGCCTGACAGAATATGAAGGGCAATTCCCCGCGCATAATCTTGCTATCTCGCTCCATGACCTCAAGTGAAGCCCCCACATGGGGCGCTAAATCTGTTTTGTTGATAATCAAAAGATCAGATCGGGTAATCGCCGGGCCCCCTTTTCGGGGAATTTCTTCCCCGGCGGCCACGTCAATAACATAAAGAGTAATGTCGGCCAGTTCAGGTGAAAATGTCGCCGACAAATTGTCTCCCCCGCTTTCAATAAACACCACATCAAGGTCTGGAATTTGCGCCACCAAATCATCAATCGCGGCAAGATTGATGGAGGCATCCTCCCGGATTGCCGTATGGGGACACCCCCCCGTCTCGACCCCGCGTATCCGCTCCAGCGGCAGGGCCTGTACCCGCATCAAATATTCAGCATCTTCTTTTGTATAAATATCGTTAGTGATAACCCCGATTGAATAAGTCTCGCGCATCGCCTTGCACAGGGCTTCCACCAGCGAGGTTTTCCCCGCGCCCACCGGGCCACCAATACCAACCCGTAAAGGGCCATTTAGACCGCTCATGTTCTGAATAACCTCACGTTTTGTGTTTCATGTTGCATGGACGCCATGTCCCCCCGAAATGCACACCCACCCAAATCATCAAGCGATGCCGCCAAAATCTCAGGCATTAATTGCTCAATCACCTGCGCCATATTCGCCACAATTGTTTGCCCCTCCACCTGCCCCAATGGCACCAGACGCTGGGCCGCCGAAACCAGATTTGCGCCAAAACTATGCAAATACATCGCAACACTAGGCGCAAGTGGAATATCATGCCCCCGTGCTGCAGCGCCAAGCACAACAGGATAGGGCGCATCATCTTCAGCCTTGCCCCACACCCCAGAAATTGCCTTAGCCAAGGCAGCGCCCATCTCCATGGTCTCTTGGCCCCGTTCGGCACTGGCAACAAATGCCGCCGCCAATTCGCAGACTTGCGCCAGTTCGGCGTCATTCTTTGCCCCGTATGCATGGGCCAACAATATCGCATCATTGCGCCCACTCCCATGCCTTAAAAGATCAAATATCCACCCCTGAGCCGTCGCTGCATCATGCACATCCCCCGCTTTAACCGCCCATTCTAATCCATGGGAATAAGCATAGCCCCCCACGGGAAATGAGGGGGACAACCATTGGGTTAATTTGTGCAACGCGGCAGACGACAACAAGAAATCGTTAGACATCGTATTAGCGGGAATGCCGGGTTTATCAATGGGAATGACCATGCGTCCTCCCCTGACCATAGGCCCCACCTTCTGGATTAAAGGGTCCCTCAAATGCCTCCATCCGACAGCCAAGTTTTTCCAACATATCAAAAATCACGTGATCATAGGCCAATACAATATGGGTGTCGTGGATTTCGCAGGGCAGATGTCGATTGCCCACATGCCAAGCCGCCCGCGCCAGATGTTGTTGATTGTCCCCGCCGGCCCGCATCAGTTTTTCGTTCGCCGCCGCAACGCGTACCAAACGCCCATCCTCAAGCAGCAGACAATCCCCCCCATGCAACTCCCTTGCCTCGGGTAAATCCAGTAAAAACTCTAGCCCATTATCCCCAACCATAGCCATGCGCCGGCGAAACCGGTTGGCAAATGTAAGCGTGATAATATCCGCAGGTTCAGCGTGGGCAAGTTTATCATTGGGATGAATAACGGATGTGGCGCGGATCATTACAAAACCTTTTCGATTAGTTATTGCATGTTTTTCTCGATGCAAAATGTTTAAAATTCAACAAACTAGATGCCATTTGCTTTTTGCCACTCTACGCACCACCTGCGTCATCACACGGTTCATTTTGGTGATCTAGCAGAAGAACTTGCACAACTCTTTCTTCCCCCTCCCCCTTGTGGGGAGGGCCGGGGTGGGGGGACAAACAAAACCTTTGCACCATCCAAAATAACCATCTCCACAACTGTCGTCCTTCTTGGGCTTGAAATGCGCGGGTTCCACCTTCTACAATTTCAATTGGATACTCGGGTCAAGCCCGAGTATGACACAGAATATGTACGAAACTTCGCCACTTGCGTCATCACACGGCTTGTCCGGGTGATCCAGTAACGCGAAGTCCTTCGCGCGAAAAAACTCGCCCTCGCCGTAGACACGCCGAACTAGATTACCCGAATAAATCGGGTAATGACGAGGGGGATCATTCCTTTTGTTCTTTCACGCCCTCCAGTGCAGCAGAGACAGGTTCAGCAATATGCAGATTTATAACTTTAAGTGGCAAAACAAGATCTCCTTTCAACAAAGCTTTTAAACCTTGCCTAATTTCAATTTGATCATTCTCAAGGTTTCCATGGGCAACAGGCGAGTAGACCGCACTCTTAAGATGCGTTTTACCGAAATTGTAGTTTAATGAATTTCCCATTTCAAAAAGTAAATCCACAAACAAATCAAGACGCTTTTCATTCCAACGTTCAGGGGTCATATTAACTGGGTTTTCATTCAGATGGGCAAGATACGCCTTCCACGCTTCGCGAATTTTTTTTTCATTTGGTGAAGTAAACTCCAAATCTATCGCATTCAAAGATTCCACATGTAAGTGTGAAACATTAGCTGCTCGTGTTGCCATCAGATTGCGAAATATCGAAATCTTCCGCAATTTTCGCTCCTTATCAGCGTCAAGAAACCGCGTTAATTGTACGGCAATTATCGGGCCAGCCAAAATCGCGATTATCATAAATATGCTTGTAACGTCCATCTTCCCATCTCCCCTAATACAAAAAATAACGCTGAGCCATGGGCAGAACTTTTGCCGGCTCGCACGTTAGCAATTCCCCGTTCGCCCGCACTTCATAGGTTTCCGGGTCAACCTCCATATGCGGCGTCGCATCGTTCAGGACCATCGAGCGTTTGCCGATGCCCCCGCGTGTGTTTTGCACCGCGACCAGATTTTTGCCCAAACAATATTGTGCGCCAATGCCCGCATCAATGGCCGCTTGGGAGGTGAACGTCACGCTGGAATTGCGTTTGGCACGCCCAAAACTGCCAAACATCGGCCGCGAATAAACCGGCTGCGGAGTGGGGATTGAGGCATTGGGGTCCCCCATTTGCGCCAAAGCAATGGTGCCACCCAGCAAAACCATCTCGGGTTTTACTCCAAAAAATGCGGGGTTCCAAATCACCAAATCTGCCCTTTTGCCTTCCTCAATCGAGCCGATATGGGCGCTCATACCATGGGCAATGGCCGGGTTGATGGTGTATTTAGCGATGTAGCGCCGCACCCGGAAATTATCATTATCCCCGGTTTCCTCAGGCAAAGCCCCGCGTTGCTTTTTTATCTTGTCCGCGGTTTGCCAGGTGCGGATAATCACTTCCCCCACCCGACCCATGGCTTGAGAATCCGACGCGATAATCGAAAACGCCCCCATATCATGCAAAATGTCTTCGGCGGCGATGGTCTCGCGCCGTATCCGACTTTCAGCGAACGCCACGTCCTCGGGAATAGATTTATCCAAATGATGGCACACCATCAGCATATCCAGATGCTCCTCCAAGGTATTCACGGTAAAAGGGCGCGTGGGGTTGGTTGATGCAGGGATAACATGCGGCTCGCCACACACTTTGATGATGTCCGGCGCATGGCCCCCCCCGGCCCCCTCCGTATGAAATGCGTGGATGGTGCGCCCCTTGATGGCGTCAATCGTCGTCTCCACAAAGCCGCTTTCATTCAGCGTATCCGTGTGGATCATCACCTGCACATCCATGTCGTCGGCAACGCTGAGACACGTGTCAATTGCCGCCGGGGTTGTGCCCCAATCCTCATGTAGTTTTAAGGCACAAGCCCCCGCCAGCACCTGCTCCTCCAGCGCGCCGGGTAGCGATGCATTCCCCTTGCCCGCAAAAGCCAAATTCATGGCAAAATCATCCGCCGCACCCATCATCGATTGAATGTGCCACGGCCCCGGCGTTGCAGTCGTGGCCAGCGTACCGTGGGCCGGGCCAGTGCCGCCCCCAAGCATGGTGGTAATCCCCGAATGCAGCGCATCATCAATCTGCTGGGGACAGATAAAATGGATATGGCTGTCAAAGCCGCCGGGGGTAACAATGCGCCCCTCTCCGGCAATGATCTCAGTGCCCGGCCCGATGATAATATCAACCCCCGACTGAACATCGGGGTTGCCCGCTTTGCCAATTTTGTGAATACGTCCATCACGCAAGCCAATATCTGCCTTATAAATTGCGCTATGATCAACAATCAGCGCATTGGTGATGACGGTGTCCATAGCCCCCTGTGCCCGAGTGACCTGACTTTGGCCCATCCCGTCACGGATCACTTTGCCACCACCAAACTTAACCTCTTCCCCATAGGTTGTGAGGTCACGTTCCACTTCAATAATCAAATCCGTATCCGCAAGGCGCACACGGTCGCCGGTGGTGGGGCCATACATATCCGCATAGGGGCCGCGATCAATTTTTATTGGCATTTAGGAATATTCCTTTTTCCTGACCGAAAGTTCCGCAACAAGCCTATCCGTTGACTTCACTCAACCAACGCAAACCCTCAGTGCGTTGCTCAGTCAATCGCGCTTTGCAAGAGGAGACTAAAAGCGGCTCCATTGTGCCCCCCCGAGACACGAAACCTTCTACTTCACAGGCCTTGTCGCGGAAAATTACCCAAGCGCGCTGAGCCTCACGTAACGCCTGTTCCGCCCCCTGCTGATTGCCCTCATAATAACCATCCATTTTCTTTGCGGCCGCTATAGCCAGCCCATAGACAGCATTTAATTTCTCATCCGCCACAAGAAAATCCTGATAGGCGCAATAATTCATTTCCTGCTGATATTGCGGATCTGCACAATTGTAGTTCTGTTCTTGGGCAACTGAGCCAGATAAAGCGACTAAACCCAACCAAACACTTAAGCCAACGGCTTGAAGAATATTTTTCATAATTTTCCCATTACTTGTTGATTAAACCCAAACACTTTTCGCTGTCCCCCAAAGGGCACCAATTGCACATCCCTTGTTTGCCCCGGTTCAAATCGCACGGCGGTACCCGCCGCAATATCCAGTCGCATACCTCGCGCCGCAGCCCGATCAAATTCAAGCGCAGAATTGGTCTCGCCAAAATGATAATGTGAGCCCACTTGTATGGGGCGATCACCCGTGTTGGCGACCGTTAGCGTGACCGCTTCAACCCCAGCGTTCAACTCAATCTGTCCCTTTGCAGGGAAAATTTCACCGGGAATCATGAGGGGTATCACGGGGGGTATTATTGGTAATGTCATCTGCATTCCTCCCGGTTTTCACTTCTATTCACCCGAACAGTTGATGCGGGATCATTCGCCAATTCTTTGAGTGGCCTGATGGGGCGCGGTACAAAATTTCCCCCACAATTGGGACAAACCCCCTTGAACTTTTCATCCACACAGGAACGACAAAACGTACATTCATACGTGCAAATCATGGCCTCCGCAGAAGCAGGCGGCAAATCCTTGTCACAACATTCACAATTGGGTCTAAGTTCAAGCATTATCCAATTCCTCTGCACCTATAATATACATGCACCAGAAAACTTCTGGTGACATCTGGTGCGAAAAAGTTGCACCTACAGCAGGCGTAAAATAGTCCATACCTCTATCCCCTTATCGGCTGATGCACTGTCACCAATTTTGTCCCGTCCGGGAATGTCGCCTCTACCTGCACATCAGGGATCATCTCGGCGATCCCATCCATGCATTGATCCCGCGTAATTACACGGGCGCCCGCCGCCATCAGATCAGCGACCGTGCGCCCGTCCCGTGCCCCCTCAACCACAAAATCAGAAATTAGGGCAATCGCCTCGGGATGATTAAGCTTCACCCCCCGCGCCAGCCGCGCACGCGCCACCATTGCAGCAACGCTGATTAAAAGTTTATCTTTTTCCCGGGGCGTCAAATTCATTTTTTCTTTGCCTCACATATGCCAAACACGAGGCATTTTTCCTCCACGAAAATCAATTAGAAATGAAATGAGCGATTTACGCAAGACTTGCACATTTTGAGCCACAAGCCGAATTGACAATATACCATTCCATGCGGACGCAGCCCCCTCAATATCCATCCGGCCAAGCATGTCACGTACTGCTCCAAGTTTTTGCTCTGCATCCGGCGCCACATAAAGCACATTTGCAAGGCTCTTTGCCCCAAACAAGCAGGCCTTTGAACGGGTGACACTCACGGGGTCTAAAAACGCAAAAGAATCCGCAACAATCATTTTTCCGCCCCGCCGAATACGCCAACTGTCGTGAACTCTGGCTTGGTTTAGACTTTCCCCCATCGCCACGCGGCCAAAGACCAGCGGTTCCACCGCCAACAATCGGGCATCCGCAGCCATACTCACATCAAATTTTCTGCTAAACGCACAATTGTCGAATAAAATAGTTTCTTGCGGCAGCCAGTCCAGCGAACTATTTTCATTCAATTCTATGGTGTTGGTTACGCACGCGGTTCCCTCAGCACTCTTATAGATACGTTCTGCTGTTTGCGAAGTCAGGCAAAGCGAGGTGTCCGCGCCCACATTAATCTCAGTATCAAGACTATCACCACCCGTCATGCCCCCGGCGGTATTAACAATCACCGCTTCTGGCACATCGCCATAAACGCGGGGCAATAAAAGCTTGGCACATCCACTCTGAAACAGATGGCGCAAACCCGTTTTATCGAACCCCAACTCGATTTTTCCATGCGCCCTTGGAAGCGTCTTTTGTAAGGCGGGATTTAAAATCGGTATCATACTTCCAGCCATTGATTAGCGCCGTGATTTTTTACTTTTCACGTTTGCCGCCGCTGCGCTGGCACGCCCCAAGGAGCGGTAACGCGCGCGTTTGTCGGCAATTGTTTCAGAATTATACTGATCCTCCCGGCGCAATTTTTCCCAACGCTCGAACTCACCTTGATTAATATCACCCTTTTCAATGGCCCCCTGCACAGCGCATCCCGGTTCGCTTTTATGTGCACAGTTTGAAAATTTGCATTGGGCCGCAAGCTCAACAATCTCAGAAAATACCTGAGAAATCCCCTCAGCACTCTCGGTCAAACCCACAGAACGAATGCCGGGCATATCAATCAACCATCCGCCCAGATGTGTTTGATGCAAACTACGCGCGGTCGTGGTGTGACGCCCCTTGGCATCATCACCCCTGATGGTTTGCGTCGCTTCATTTCCCCCAGTTAACCCGTTTAACAAGGTCGTTTTCCCGACCCCGGACGACCCAACTAGCGCCGCGGTTTCACCCTTGCTAAGCCACGGGGCAAGCTGGTCAAGTTGTTCTGCCTCACGCGCGTCCAACACAAGCACCGACATAATTGGGGAAAGCCCCTCAGCCTGTTTTTTGTAATATTCAACGTTATCTGAAAGATCCCCCTTGGTTAAAATCAACAACGGCATAATTGCGCTGGTTTGAGCCAAAGACAAATATCTTTCCACGCGCGCACTGTTAAACTCATCATTGCACGACGTCACAATCATCAGCGTATCAAGATTGGCGGCCATGAGTTGTGGTTTCGCATTGGGAAGATTGGCTTGGCGTTGCAACACCGACCGCCGTTCAAGCACGCGATAAATTCTAGATACCTCTGGGTCAAAAAGCACCCAGTCTCCAACCCCAACTTCCCCAGCACGAATGTTTGCAGGAAATGTAAGCCGAATATTTCCCGCCTCTGCGTAGGCTGAAACCTGATCATAATGAATTTCGCTCACGCGCGCGGGCAAATATTCTGCCAATTCATTTTGAGCCATTTGATTTTCAAAATGAGGTGACCACCCCAGATCGACAAGAAACGCTTTTTCCAAATTTATACCCTTGTTTTTCCCATTTATTATATGGCCCAGAGCAAAGGTGCAAGTTTGAACCCTCCCGCAGGACAATCCGAAAGGGCCGCAGGCTAAGTCAGTTTGTACGTATTTTGGAGCACGACGGTCTAGGGTCAGGACCTGTTAAATTCGTGCAATTCTGTTTGAAAGAGAGTGTTTAGATAAGGTGAAGCGGCGAGAAATAATGTTTATACCTTTTTGAGCGACGATTTGCTTTAGATGAATACTCTCTTTCAAACCCTTTG
>JAJRRG010000252.1 GCA_024279675.1 Alphaproteobacteria bacterium | reverse complement strand
AGCCAAAGCCGGCGGCCCCAGCAATAATAATCGCTGGCGTGACGTTTGAAGCAAACATCGCTAAAACATGCTGAATACCAAGCGGAACAGCTTGGGCCAGCGGCGGCATATAGTTGGGATCTTTGAGCGTCCCAATGTTGTCATTACTTGTGTCAGTCATATTCTTCCCCTCAAAAGGTGCGACTTTATTGTCCCTAGAATCACCTTCAGTTGTGCAATAGTACGTAAAAAGCTGTTTTTGGCAAAACTGACGATGATTTTGTCCACAATATGGGAAATTAAAATGCGGATTGTTACTTGGAATATCAACGGAATTAAAGCGCGATTGCCCGTTATTTTGACATGGCTTGAACAACAAAAACCCGATATTTTGGTGCTGCAAGAGATAAAATCGGTCGATGAAAACTTTCCACGTGAGGCTATTGAAGCGCTTGGGTATAATATTGAAACCCATGGGCAAAAAGGCTTTAACGGGGTGGCCATTTTATCGCGTCTGCCCTTTGACGAGGTCACTTGCGGCTTACCCGGTGATGATGACGACCCCCAAGCCCGTTTGATTGAGGGGGTGTTTTCCCACTCTCAAGGAAGCCTGCGCGTTTGCAACATTTACTTACCCAATGGCAATCCCGTGGAGAGTGAAAAATTTCCCTATAAGCTCAACTGGATGGACAGGTTACACGCGTTTGTTGAGGAACGACTACAACTAGAAGAACCATTTATTTTGCTCGGAGACTTTAACCTGATCCCCGAAGAAATTGATTGCCATGCCCCAAAAGACTGGTGGGGAGATGCGCTGTATCGTCCCGAAAGTCTTGCCAAATTTCGCGCACTTTGTAATCTTGGGTTGGTTGATGCGTTACGTGCAACAACACACGAGCAGGCCTATACATTCTGGGACTTTCAAGCGGGTGCTTGGCGACGCAACAATGGCATTCGCATTGACCATTTGATGCTTTCCTCTCAAGCGGCGGACAGACTGGAGGAGGTTAAGGTTCACAAGGATGTTCGGGCTTGGGAAAAACCCTCTGACCATGTGGCCGTTGAGGGACGGTTTGATTTTCAAACCCCTTAGAGCTTACCATGTTTTGATCGTATCAAAACGAGGCTCTAATCCTTTGTTTTCGCGCGCCTATCATCCCAAAACCGTTATACACTTTTGGGAGACACGCGTCAAATCATTGAACCTACAAAAATTCAGTTAAACGCCAAGCGTCCGCGCACCATATCAGCCGCATTCTGGGCGGCTTCGCGTTGCTCAGGGGTTGCTATCAGCATTGCTTTGGTGAGCAACTCGCCGATCCAGACCTCATCACCCGAACCAAAAGTTCCTTCATAGGCTAGAGACAACCACATCAGCCCCTCAACGGGTTGAGGCTTGATGCCGTTATCGCCAATCAAATGACCATTGAACAGCAAATCCCCAAGGACCGCTTGTGCGCTAACGTGATTTTTGTGGGCAGCAAGGGAAAGCCAACGCATGGACAGCATGGGATTAGGCTGCATGTCTTCGTCCTCAAGATACAAAAGACCAACACGATATTGGGCGTCCGCATCCCCGAAATAAGTGGCAGCATGGAACAATAATGCCCGGGCCTGCTCCTTATCGACTTCAATCCCCGCATCAGGCAGGCCGGATCGGAACTAATCACCAATTTTGACAAACGAGCGTGCAACAACTCCCGCATCAATCGAATTGGGCGGTGCATCCGCATAATCATTGGCGATTTTGGAAAAATAGTTAAAAGCACGCACCTGATCTTGCTCAACACCAATCCCATTGGCGTACATTTCCGCCAATTGCCAAAGGGCTGAGGGTTGCCCCTGTTTAGCGGCCCCCTCAAGCACACTCATCATGTCGTCGCTTGAAACACCGCCAACCGCCCCCAAAACCGGTGCAGCCAATTGCTGAACCGCATCAAGTGCTGACTGGGCGCGTGTTATGCTCGGCATGCCCATCAGAGCAACACTAAGTAATGCCGCCAACAGGAATTTACCATATGTTTCAAGGGCACGCCAAGGCGCGTTAAATGTCCGCATAGCAAGCCTTTTCGCCTTTTGCACCGGGGTTAGTCAGCGCGCCATAGCGGGCATCACCCACCAATTGCGCGTATTTCCAGATCACACCGGAACCAAAATTACTTTCGCGTGGTTTCCAGCTTTCCTTGCGCTTGGCGAGTTCTTCATCACTGAGGTCAACGGAGATTGTCCCCGCAACCGCATCAATAGAAATCATATCACCATTGTTGATGAGCGCGATGGGGCCACCCTTGGCCGCTTCGGGCCCCACATGCCCGATACAGAAACCACGGGTTGCACCGGAAAAACGTCCGTCGGTAATCAGGGCGACTTTGTCCCCTGCCCCTTGGCCATAAAGTGCGGCGGTTGTTGCCAACATTTCACGCATGCCGGGGCCACCGATGGGGCCTTCATAACGAATGACGAACACGTCGCCGTCTTTGTACTGGCGCTTGGTGACCGCTTCAAAACAGTCTTCTTCATTGTCAAAACAAATGGCGGGGCCGGTGAATTTTAGCTTTTTCATGCCCGCAACTTTTACAATCGCGCCATCAGGTGCCAGATTGCCTTTTAGGGTCACTACACCGCCAGTTGGCGTGATGGGCGTTGCTGTTCGACGCACCACGTCTTGGGCATCGTTCCATTTTACGCTTTCCATATTTTCGGCGATTGTGCGACCTGTCACGGTCATGCAGTCCCCATGCATAAAGCCGCCGTCCAGCAAGGCTTTCATCAACAATGGGATGCCCCCGGCTTCAAACATGTCCTTGGCCACATATTTACCGCCCGGTTTCAAATCGGCGATATAGGGGGTTTTCTTGAAAATTTCACCCACGTCAAATATGTCAAAATCAATGCCACATTCATTGGCCATAGCGGGCAAATGCAGGGCCGCATTGGTGGAACCGCCCGAAGCGGCCACAACGGTGGCGGCATTTTCCAGTGCTTTGCGGGTAACAATATCGCGTGGGCGCAGATTAAGCTTAATCAGCTCCATGATTTGCTCACCGGCAGTCATGCAAAACTGATCGCGAATTTCGTAAGGGGCTGGCGCACCAGCAGAATAAGGCAAAGCCAGACCGATGGCCTCGGAAACAGTAGCCATGGTGTTGGCGGTGAACTGGCCGCCACATGCACCGGCAGACGGACAAGCCACTTGCTCCAGTTCTTCAAGGTCTTCGTCGGACATGTTGCCCACGGAATGGTGACCCACCGCTTCAAATACGTCTTGCACAGTCACCGGATTGCCACGGAACTGACCGGGCAGGATTGATCCGCCATAAAGGAAAATTGAGGGGACGTTGAGGCGTAACATCGCCATCATCATGCCGGGTAAGGATTTGTCGCAACCGGCAAGGCCAACCAACGCATCATAACAATGGCCGCGCATGGTGAGTTCAACCGAATCGGTGATCACATCGCGAGAAATAAGGGAGGACTTCATACCCTCGTGACCCATGGCGATGCCATCGGTTACGGTAATGGTGGTAAACTCGCGCGGGGTACCGTGGGCCGCAGCAACACCTTTTTTCACCGCTTGGGCCTGGCGCATCAATGCAATATTGCAGGGTGCCGCTTCATTCCAGCACGTGGCAACGCCAACAAAAGGTTGTTTAATCTGCTTGGGTGTCAGGCCCATGGCATAATAATAGGAGCGATGCGGCGCACTTTTGGGCCCCTCGGTCACATGGCGTGAGGGCAATTTTGATTTGTCGATAATTGTTATCGTATTTTTGGCGTCCATACCTATTTGTTCCTTTTATTCAGTCGGTCAATTTGTTCGCTTAGAATATGACGACAAAATAGGGGCAAAGGAGTAAATTTTTGACTGACATTGAAGCCGGTGCCACAAAGTTTCTTTCCGCCCTACATTCCTCATCGTCTTAGTTTTGGTCTAGATTGTGACCAAATGCCATTGTTGATGTTCAATCATTGTTGAACACCAATTGTTTTGCCTGCTGTTGCAAAAATAGCACGAAACGTTTCCTAGTCCAGCCTTGAGACGGCTTCGCTCAGACGTTCGCGCAAACCTTCAAGCTCAATGGCGCGGGCACGTTGTTTTTCAACTTCCGCAGCCGGTGCCTTGGCAAGGAATTGTTCATTGCCAAGTTTTTTGGCGATTTGCATGATTTCCTTATCCATCTTGGCAATGTCTTTGTTAAGGCGCGCTTTTTCCGCATCAATGTCAATAACGTCACCAAGAGGGAGCGCGAAATTGGCTTCGTTCAACACAATTTGTGCTGAACTTGAGGGCACACTATCAGTCAACGAAATGGCCTCAATACGCGCCAGACGTTCAATTGCACCTGTGTGGGTTGCAATACGCCCCTTCGTTAGGTCACTGGCCCCTGTGATATGAAGCGGAATGCGGGCACTGGCGGGAACATTCATCTGCGCCCGCACGGAGCGAATGCCTGAAATAACGTCAACCAGCCAGTTGAGTTCGGCTTCTGCTTCGGCGCTTTCTAGTCCGGCAAGTTCCGGCCATGCGGAAATCACCAGCATGTTTTCACGGGCCGGACCGGTTTTGCCCGTCTCCGCCCAGAGTTCTTCGGTCACAAAGGGCATAAACGGGTGAAGGAGCGCCAGAATTTGGTCAAGCACGAAGGCAGCGGTGGCGCGGGTTTCGGCCTTTTGCGCCTCGTCCTCACCCATAAAGGTGGGTTTGGCAAGCTCGATGAACCAATCGCAGAATGTTCCCCAAACAAATTCATAGGCGGCGCTTGAGGCATCATTGAAACGGAAGTCCCCAAGGGATTTGGTCACGGCGGCAACGGCGCGGGTGGTTGAGCCAAGTATCCAGCGATTAAGCGGCATTTGCACTGATTTTGGATCAAAACCTTCTACACGTTGGCATTCATTCATCTCAAGGAAACGCGCCGCATTCCAGATTTTGGTTACAAAATTTCGATACCCGGCGACCCGTTGCATAGAAAGTTTCAGGTCTGCACCCGGCGCGGCCATGGCGGCAAAGGTAAAGCGAGTAGCGTCTGCGCCATATTCTTCAATCAGTACCAGCGGGTCGATGACATTGCCGACGGATTTGGACATTTTCTTGCCCTTCTCATCGCGCACCAGGGCGTGGGTATAAACCGTGTGGAACGGAATTTTACCCACGACAGACTTTTGCATCATGATCATCCGGGCGACCCAGAAGAAAATAATGTCAAAGCCAGTAATGAGAACCGAGGTGGGGAAGTATTTTGCCAGTTCGTCAGTTTCTTCAGGCCAGCCAAGGGTACCGATGGGCCATAGGCCGGAGGAAAACCATGTGTCCAGAACGTCTGGGTCGCGTTCCAATACAGCGATATCATCATACCCTGCGAAGTAGTCAGCGACCTGCGCGCGGTGAAAATTCTCGATTGGCGAGAACGCGTCTAGATATTTATAGCCATCAGCCGTTTTGTCCCACGCCGGATCAAAGTCAAAAACATGAGCAACGCCATAATAGGATTTAGCTTTTTCAGCCACTTCTTCAAAACTTGCCCCACAGAACTCTACTTTTTGCGAGATTGAATAATCAACCTCCCCGCTTTTGTTCTTTGCCGGCCCGTACCAAACCGGTATCTGATGTCCCCACCACAATTGCCTCGAGATACACCATGGCTCAATGTTTTCCAGCCAATGGAAATAAACTTTCCTTTGGGATTCAGGCATCAACTTGATTTCGCCAGACTTTACCGCGTCGATGGCGGGCTGGACGATTTTGGAGGTATCCACATACCATTGATCGGTCAACATGGGTTCGATAACAACCTTTGAGCGATCGCCAAAGGGCTGCATGATCTTCTTATTTTCGATGTAGGGGAGAGTTTCGGTGATGTCCTCGCCGGATTCCTTGTCCTTCTTGGTCACATCGTGCATCACGGCCAAACCTTCGGCGGTAATGTCGGCAATGACTTTTTTGCGCGCCTCGAAGCGATCCATGCCGCGATATTCTTCGGGCACGAGATTTATGGGTGTTGCGTCCTCTGGTGCTTTTTCACCTTGGGCAATTTTTTGCGCTTGGGTGGCCGCGTCGTGATAGGACAAACCATCGGCGCGCATTGCGCCCTTGGTGTCCATGAGAGCATAAAGCGGGATGCCGTTACGTTTGGCGACTTCATAATCATTAAAGTCGTGGGCGCCGGTGATTTTCACCGCACCGGAACCAAAATCCATAACCGGGTATTCATCGGTAATGATGGGGATTTGGCGACGAAGCTCTTTGGGGCCAACGGGGATTTCGCAGAGTTTACCAACGATTGAGGCGTAGCGTTCGTCGTCCGGATGCACCGCTACCGCGCCATCACCGAGCATAGTTTCGGGGCGCGTGGTGGCAATGGCGATATAGTCGCGCTCCTCGGTCAGAGTGACGTTGCCGTCCTCGTTTTTTTCCACATAGGTGTAGGTTTCGCCACCTGCGAGGGGATATTTGAAGTGCCACATGTGGCCATTGACTTCGATATTTTCCACTTCAAGGTCAGAAATAGCCGTTTCAAAATGCGGGTCCCAGTTTACGAGGCGTTTGCCGCGATAAATCTGGTCTTTATTATACATATCAACAAAGACTTTGAGCACCGCATCATGAAAACCGGGGTCCATGGTGAAGCGCTCGCGCGACCAATCGCACGAGGCGCCGAGGCGTTTAAGCTGATTGATAATGACGCCGCCGGATTCTTCCTTCCATTCCCAAACTTTTTCGATAAATTTCTCGCGGCCCATTTCACGGCGCGAGGGCTGTTGGCTCTCCGCCAGCTTGCGCTCCACCACCATTTGTGTGGCGATGCCCGCATGATCCGTACCCGGTTGCCAGAGCGTGTCAAACCCGCGCATGCGGTGCCAGCGCACCAGAATATCCTGCAATGTATTGTTGAGGGCATGGCCAATGTGGAGCGAACCTGTGACATTGGGGGGCGGTATGACGATAGAGAAGCTTTCAGCCCCAACCTTGGCCCCTGCGCCGGCCTTGAACGCGCCCGTATCCATCCACTGGTCATGGATTTTTTGCTCTACATTATTGGAAATATATTTTGGATCTAACATTAGCTTTGGCTCACAACAAAAAGGCCCGCCAAAACGGAGCGAGCCGTAATTTTTCTCTCATCAATGTAAGACCAACCCCACGCAACGAAGTCAAGACTTTCAGGGTTAATTCTCTAGCTAATTAAGGTCAGGAACCCCAAAAGGCCCTACGAGCCGCGAGATACCCGCTCGATTTCTTTTTCAACCATGCGTTCAACAGTAGCGGGGAGGTTTTCGTCCAACCATTCCTTTAGCATCGGGCGTAACATCTCACGCACGATCGCATCAAGGGTTAAGCCCTCAGCGCCAACGGCAGATAATGCACCCAGCTTGGCAAATGCGTTGCCCACAGCAGCAGTGGTTGCTGGTTCAAGCAACTTGTCCGCGATATCAGCGCTTAGATTGGGATCGGGCATTGCAGAGGGGTCATCCTCAACCTCGGGAATTTCGACTTCAAGTTCGTCCTCAGGCTCATCAAAGGCAATATCATCGGCAAGGACCATCTCAGCGGGCAATCCGGAGAGCGCATCATCAGGTTCTGGCGTATCTAGCGCCTGCATAACAGGTTCATCTTCCACCGCAAGTTCAGCAGGGGGAATTTCAGCTTCTGGCTCCTCCGCTAGCGGAGGAATGGCGTCCATACCCGATGGAAAATCAATATTTTCAACGTCTGAAACATCTGCCTCAGCACTTATATCGGCAACCATTTGATCGGGTGACAGGGAAAACGGTTCTTCAGTTACTTCAGACGCCGCAGTAATTGGGGCATTGTTTTCTGGTTCAGGAGTTTCTTGCGTTGAAACTTGGGCAGTTTCTTCAACTGCCATCATTGCCTGATCAGCCTCAGCTTCACTCACTGGCGCTGCAACAACTTGAGAATTTGAGGCCGTATCGCCCCCATCCTGTGGTTCATCTTCGTCGGCAATAATCTGACGAATCGATGACAGGATTTCATCCATTGAAGGCTCTTTACTCGCCGGTTTGTTCATAAAATGCCTCTTTTACTCTCTTA
The DNA here is from genome assembly GCA_024279675.1 of Alphaproteobacteria bacterium. Taxonomy (GTDB): domain Bacteria; phylum Pseudomonadota; class Alphaproteobacteria; order Rhizobiales; family Devosiaceae; genus DROE01. Next base: position 26,401 of record JAJRRG010000252.1, on the reverse strand, counting down.
CCACAATCCCATGACCTAAGACGATTTCCCAGCGTCTGATCATACTTTCAACAAACGCAGAACCCGTCCCTCACAACCTGAATACAGTTCACCCCATAAATGGATGCCAAAAAGTAGCATCACAGGCAGGAATGTACCCACGAATTAGTGATTCGTCATTAAGTAGTTTAGCGCAGGAATTGTTCCGGCAAAATGGGGAGTTTGCTTTAGTCCACGGATTTTATTCACCACCCGTGGACTGATTGCGATTTAATTTGAGGTTACGCTTCGCAACTCGGCCCAGACGTCTTCAACAGTTTGAATATAACCATCGGCAGAACTAATTTGCACCGGCAGGTTCAGCTCACTTGCAGAAAGGCGACCCACAGCAGAAATAAGCGAGAAGGAGGCGATTAGCCGCGAGGACTGAGCCGAAATCAGGATTTCTTGCGCACTGGTTAAATCTGCACGTGAATTGAGCACGTCCAACGTTGTACGTTGGCCAACTTTTTGTTCCTCAATTACGCCATCAAGCACCAATTGAGAGGAACGCGCTGCCGATTGCGCAGATTCGATTTGCGCGTTTGCATTTTGTACCCCGTTCCAGGCTGAAATCACGGATTCACGGATTTGATCTCGGATTGCCAGGGCATCAAGTTCAGATTTAATCTGATTAAGATTGGCTTGGCGCACCTGAGCACCCAATGCACCCCCCGCATAAATGGGAACCGACAAAGTGAGCCGAACTGAACCCGACATGCCGCGGGTAGCCCCGCCCCCAAAACAATTGATGGCGCAAATCGAGCCGATAAGGTCCAAAGTCGGGCCAAAGGCGGCGCGGGCTGCATCTGAAGAAGATTGGGCTGCGCGAATCTGGGCCAGTGCAGTTAGAATTGCCGGGTGTTGTGTTTCCGCTAAATTCAAAGCCTGATTTAGTGATGTGGGCAAGGAAGAACCAAAATTATAACCCATGCCTAGATTTTGTGGTGCATGCCCAACCCAGCGTTGATATCCGGCTTGGGCGACTTGCAATGATGTAACCGCGTTACGATAAGAGGCAACACCCTGAGCAAGGCGGGTTTCGGATTGGGAAACATCAATACGCGTCCCCTCCCCGATGCTTAAACGATCGTTGGCGGCGCGCACCTGAGCTTGAAAAAAGGCAACGTTTTCTGCGCGCAATTGCACAAGTTTAGTATCGCGGATTACATTAAAATAAGCGGTTGCAGCTGAAAGAAGCACATTTTGCTCAGCATTACGTAAGGCTTGGGTTGCAACAACTGAAAAGGCTCTTGCCTGCTCAATTTGGGCATCGGTTTTTAAGTTATCAAACAGGGTCTGACGATAGCTGATCCCCAAGGATGCACTATCAGAGCGTGAGTATGTCCCCCCAACCACGGACCACGAATGGGCGTATTCCGCGCTGGCACTAATAGTTGGCAACTTACCCGCGCGACGCAAGGCAATGTCTTCTGCGGAGGCTTTTACACTGATTAAAGCGGAGGCGATGTTAGGATTTGTGGCATATGCACTGGCCAAAGCTTGGGTGAGTGTTTCAGCTTTTACGACTGTGGTTGCAAATGCAAAGCTGGCTGCAGCAATACCTGCAAGCAATAATTTTTGTAGTTTCATGGTGACGCCTCCAAAACTCAAATAGGTATCCCGTGACGCCGACACAAGACCCCAAACACATTACTTTTTTTGCGAATAGGAATGATTTTTACGTTATGTAAACCAAACAATCAAAACCAAATGTCAATATTTGAACACCTCAATTGAGACGTCCTCAGCCCTCGCAATACATTAATATTTAGTTAAGCCTTTGTGACCGCGTTTTGAAAGAAAAAAATTTTAATATAAGTGGAAAGATTTGAATAATCCGCGTACTCAGCACCACTTAATTGAGCATTGCTCATATATTCTTTGACCATCAGCTGCGAATATGACTAGTTAAAAAGCTTGGGCAAAAACGCAAGGGTAATTCTTATGACAGTAACTGTTCTGATGGCAGTCATTGGTGCGGCGCTTTTACATGCCACCTGGAATGCCATGGTCAAAGGGCGCACGGACAAGAATTTAAGTATGGGCGCCCTGGTGTTGGGACAAGCTCCCATTGCCATTCTCTTACTCCCCTTTGTTCCACTACCTGAATTGGAAAGCTGGCCTTATTTGTTGGGTGGCATTGCATTACACACGGGTTATCAATTGTTTCTTATCCGTTCTTACTCGCTGGGGGAATTTACCCAAGTTTATCCAATTGCCCGCGGTTCTGCCCCCTTATTGGTGGCTGTGGTTTCCGTATTATTCCTTGGTGTGCACTTGCAACTTTACGAAATGCTCGCCGTTTTGATAATTGGCGTGGGTATTATGAGCATGAGTCTGGTGCGACAAAAGGATGGGCAAAGTAATAAAAGCGCTGCGGTTTCTGCGTTTATTACCGGCTGTTTCATCGCCGCTTATTCTTTAGTCGACGGTACAGGCGCGCGCGTTGGGGGCACGGCCTTGGGGTTCTATTGCTGGCTGGCCATAGGTAACGCCATAGTTTTTGCGCTGCTCATGCGAATTAGAAAACCGGGACTGCTTTCACAAATCCCTCAAAAATCAAAGAAGGTATTCTTCATTGGCGGGGGGGCATCCTTTGTTGCCTACGCATTGGTCATGTGGGCATTCACGCAAGCGCCCATTGCTTTAGTCACTGCCTTGCGTGAAACCAGCATTGTTTTTGCCCTGTGGATTGGCGTATTTTTCCTGAAAGAAAAGCTAAATCTAGCGAAAGTCTTTTCGACACTGGTCACACTTTTGGGGGCTGCACTTTTGCGCCTTTCAAGCCAATAATCTGGAAACCGCTAACCCATGAAAGTTCTTTACCGATGAAAATCCTTTACCGATGAAAATTCTTGCCTTCAGTGATCTGCACCGGGAAGTTGACGCGGCCAAAAGTATCGTCGCGCATAGCCAAAATGCGGATGTCGTAGTTGGTGCAGGTGACTTTGCCACGCGGGGCACAGGCGCGGCGGATACAATTTCAATATTGAGGACCCTCGATAAACCGTTCATTCTGGTGGGCGGAAATCACGATAATTCCGATGAACTTAGCGCCTTGTGCTCAACTTGGGAAAACGGACATTTTTTGCATGGGCAAAGCATAACAGTTGACGGGGTGACATTTTTTGGTTTGGGGCGCGAAGTCCCCAATGGCAATGATGCCGCATGGAATGAGGGATTAAGCGAAACTGAAGCCGCAAAATTGCTAAGTAACTGTCCCGCGAAATGCGTTTTGGTCACCCATGCGCCGCCGTTTGAGTGCGCAGACCTACAAAAGGACGGCACCCACAGCGGAAGTCACGCAATCCGCAAGACTATCGAAAACAAAACGCCTGTTTTGCACCTTTGTGGACATATCCATTTTTCATGGGGAGCCAAGGGCCATATCGGCAAAACGCCCGTTCACAATCTGGGGCCAAGTTTGAATTGGTTTGAGGTATAGAATCAATTCCCCAAGCTCCCCCAACTTAATCCATAATACGCGCTATTCCCGACACTCGGATTGAGCTCCCTTGTTCGGAGGTGAATTGCGCTTTAAGAATTGATCTGGAACCCATATCCTCACCTTGAACAATATCAATGTCCCCGGCGTGCGGCCAATCGATTTTACGCAAGTGGCCCGCCAACGCCGCAGTTGCAGCTCCCGTTGCGGGGTCTTCATAAACGCCCCCGGAGGCAAAAGGGTTACGGGTATGGAACAATTGGTCGGTTTCAGCATAGACCAAAATGATTGTTACCAGATTGTTGGCATTCATAAAGGCGCGCCCCAGATCAAGATCATAGGCCATATTTGCCAATGTTTCTCTGGTATTTAATGCAAGCAATAGGTGTGTTGCACCCGCCTCAACAATTGCAGGCGCAATGCACGGGTCTAGTTCGTTCTGGGACAAATTAAAGAGGGCAAGCGCAGTTGAAACCAACTCTGTATCTGCTATCGCACTGTTGGTTGGCGGCGACTGCAAGCTAACTGAAATATGCTCACCTTGGGCACGGCCCTCTACAGTGATTGAGGTCAGTAAAAGATTTAGCCTAAATATGCCGTCGCCGTTTTCCATGGCTAAAGCTGCCCCCAAAGCGATCGTGGCATGCCCACAAAAGGGAACCTCGCTTTCTGGTGAAAAATACCGAACAATCCAATCTGCCCCGTCAGGTGCAGCAAACACTGTTTCAGAAAATCCAATTTCAGCGGCTATGTCTTGCATTTCTTCACGGCTGGGAAGCTTATCATCAATCACCACGCCAGCCGGGTTACCCCCTGTTGCACCATCGGAAAAAGCTGCAATTTTTTGTATCTTTGTTTTGAACTCGGTCAAAAATCTTTTCCCTTATGACGACGTTAAATCATCAAAACGCGAATGCGGGTTTTTTAGCAAATTCCGCCAGTTCAGTCATGCATGCGTTACGCGAAGGAATTCGTGCAATTCCTGTTTGCGTTTTAACGTGCAATACCGCATTGGCGCTACTTCCTGTGCCAATAATGGCAACAAGACGTCCACCGTCTCGCAACTGGGCAAACAAAGATGCGGGAACTTCACCCACTGCGCCCTGAATAATGATTGCGTCGAAGGGGGCTTCACTCGCAACCCCTTTGGCCAACGGCCCTTTAACGATGGCCGCGTTGGAAATATCCAACTGAGCTAAAATCTCATTACCTTTGTCCACCAACGCCGCATCCACTTCAACGGCAACAACGGAATTTGCTAATTGCGCCAAGAGCGCGGTGGAATATCCGGTTCCACAAGCCACATCTAAAACAATGTCTTCCTTAGAAATGTCAGCGAGTTCTAACAATTTCCCAATGGACACGGGCGTGCCCATATAACGCGGGGTTGTTCCTGCAAGTCTGTGCTCTTTATCCATGTAAGCAAATTCATATTGGTCCGGTTCAAGGAACACTTCACGGGGGACCTCAGAAAACGCGGCTAATACTTTAGCGTCCAATACTCCGGAGGTGCTTAATTGACCTTCAATCATATCTGTTCTGGCCTTGGAAAAATCAATCATCAAACGCTCCTTGAGTTTTGTGCTTTTGCGCGCATTGCACTCATACCGCCCAATAGAAAATGGTTCAACACGCAATCTTCAAGAATTTCAGAATCAACTATTTCCTCAAGCATTTTGGGTAAGCTAAACATTGGATCAAAAATATTTTTTTCCGTTCATCAATGAATAACTTAATCAACCTAGTTTGCACCTTGCGCATCACACGATGGTGCAATAGACAGATCAAATTATGAGGCCACGTGGCGGAGTGGTTACGCAGCGGATTGCAAATCCGTGTACCCCAGTTCGATTCTGGGCGTGGCCTCCAATCTCCTTTAGCTTATTGTCGAAATTCAGAACTTATTCTGGTGCGCTTAAGTTTGCGCTTGCGAACAAAACGCCAAACTGTTTGCACCAAATAGCCACTGCGCCGTAATCTTCAATGTTTGTACCAGCCGGTAGCTCATAATTCTGATCGCCGACATTTCCCTTGAGCAATCCAAGCTCCAGCCACTCACTCTTCGTAACATCGCCAGAGGCTTTTAGGTCACCAGCTTTCACAAGCCAGACATAAAGATCTGGCCCGTTTGTTACATCGAACTCAGTAAAGCGCAGAATTGTCTGCTGGTTCGTTGAAATCGCATTCACCTGCCCTTTGCCTTGGTGGACATTATCGACACCGACAAACTCGCCGGTTGCTAAGGTTGCCGCCTGGGGCGTCAAATTCAACGTTTCGGAAACTTCGCGATCGATCCACAGGGGCGAAGCCAAATACCAAAAGGCATTTCCCGCCCCAAAGCCTAGTGTTGCGAACACAATTGCAACTATTATAAGTTTTTTCATTTTACCCTCCATTTTCCATAAAAACGCTTACATAAAAGTTTTGGCGCCAATAAGATGGTGACCATAAGAAATCTAAGTGGAACATCTCAAAACTCACCAAATATGCATGGCTTTAATTGCCGCCTTTGTATTTTGTATATTCTAGCATTATTTTGCCACATCAGGTCTGATTTTGCCAAAACAGGTCTTGGCAAATGGAAATAAACCCGCTACACGATGCCAACCTGTTTTCAGGTGACTAGGTATTCCCCGGTAGCTCAGTTGGTAGAGCAGTCGGCTGTTAACCGACTTGTCGCAAGTTCGAGTCTTGCCCGGGGAGCCAATTTCAAAAAGCCAACACATCCAAGCTTCATGTTTGTGGCGCTTAGCGCGTTCCAAACGGCTATTGATACTCTTTGCCCTTTCAAACTAATTTGACGACTGCTCCCATTATGTGTGTTGAGCTTGGATAGAAAATTTTGTTATGCTGGCGTTTCCCAGATCAAATTAGTGAGCACGATGTCCACAATTTCAAATGTAACCGATCTCATCGGCAATACCCCCCTTATTCGTCTTAATGCCGTTTCTGACGCTACTGGATGTGAAATCCTTGGCAAGGCAGAGTTTTTGAACCCGGGACAATCTATTAAAGATCGCGCCGCCCTATTCATAATTCAGGACGCCATAAAAAATGGAAAGTTGCGGCCCGGCGGTACAATTGTTGAAGGAACCGCAGGCAATACCGGCATTGGCCTATCGATGGTTGCCAATTCCATGGGGTTTAAAACCGTTATCGTTATACCTGAAACACAATCACAAGAAAAAAAGGACGCCCTTAGACTTAACGGGGCCGAACTGATTGAAGTTCCTGCGGTGCCCTATAAAAACCCAAATAACTTCGTCAAGATTTCTGAGCGGCTGGCCGACAAACTTGCCCGTGAATTGTCCAACGGGGCCATTTGGGCCAACCAGTTTGACAATTTGGCCAACAGGCAATCCCATGTTGAGGGTACTGGCCCGGAGATTTATGCCCAGACGGACGGGAAAATAAATGGGTTTGTATGTGCGGCGGGAACCGGGGGCACCATTGCTGGTGTAGCAATGGCCCTGCGAGCGCGCTCCAGCACCATCAAAATAGCACTGGCTGACCCGGAAGGGGCTGCGCTGTTTTCCTATTATTCCACCGGTGAATTTGCCTCTTCTGGCAGTTCAATTGCTGAGGGGATTGGTCAGGGGCGCATTACAGGAAATCTAGATGGCCTTGCCCCTGATATGGTCTATCAAGTGCCAGATAGGGAGGCCCTGCCCTATGTTTTTGATCTTTTAGAACATGAGGGGCTTTGTCTTGGGGGCTCCAGCGCCATCAATATTGCTGGTGCTGTACGCATGGCAAAAGAAATGGGACCGGGTAATACAATTGTGACAATTCTAGCTGATTACGGAAACCGCTATCAGTCAAAATTGTTTAATCCCGACTTTCTCAAGTCAAAAAACCTGCCCCTTCCCAGCTGGCTCACCAAAACATCACCGCTTGATTATGCTTCAGTTATGATCAAGGGAGATAAATAAATATGCCTTCTCCCTTCATAGACTGCCTCTGGCTTGCTTCCCACTTAAGTAGCCCTGACGTCTGTATTGTGGATGCCTCCTGGCATCTTCCTAATGTACCTCGTGACGCTGCTGCAGAGCATCGCGCACAACATATACCCGGCGCTGTATATTTTGACCTCGACAAAATCGCGGACACGTCCATCGATCTACCCCATATGATTGCCGATGAAGAAACATTCTCACGTATGGTGGGAGAATTGGGCATTCGCGAGACTAATACGATCATAATTTATGACAGCTATGGGTTATTTTCTGCGGCACGGGTCTGGTGGAATTTCAAGATCATGGGCGCGCAAAATGTCTACGTGCTGGAAGGTGGCTTGCCGAAGTGGATACAGGATGGACATCCGCTTAGTAGTGAGACCTCTCTACCTTTACCACGTCCTTTCATTGCTAAACTTAATTCAGATATGGTTGTGGCGCGGGATGAGATCGAAGCCAACCTTGCCCTAATAGAGGAAAACAAGCATTCACAAATTGTAGACCTAAGACCCAACATGCGTTTTGCCGGACTTGAAGCCGAACCTAGGCCGGGGCTGCAATCCGGTTTTATGCCGGGAAGTATAAATCTTCCATTCGACAATATTGTTCAGAATGGACAACTGATCGATTCTTCTGAATTGCTCACCCTCATGCACACCGTTGGTATCGACCTTGATAGAGCAGTTATTGCTTCATGTGGCTCTGGTGTCACTGCCCCAATTTTTAACCTTGCCCTTGCTGAACTGGGTATTGATGCAATGCGGGTCTATGATGGCTCATGGGCAGAATGGGGCATGGATAACGGCCTGCCAGTCATCGGTGGAGACGGTAATCTGGTTAGCAGTTAAAACGACTTGCCTAAACCCTATCACGCCACTTAAAAATTTCAGGGACCCAATACGGACTAACGAATTGGGGGCGCATATAAGAGCCCACCCTGTGACCAAATGGCATTGGGTCCCCGTAACATGGCGGCACCAGTTTGTGCACCGAAATGGCGTTCAAATACTTCCCCATAATTGCCGACAGCCTGAATAATTTTTGCCATCCAATCCGCTTCAAGCCCTAATGTTTCGCCAAAATTTTGCTCCAGCCCCAAAAGACGCCGAATAGCTGGAGTGTGGGCGGACATCATGGCCTCAAGATTTTGCGAATTCACCCCAAGTTCTTCCGCATTAATCAGGGTGAAAATTGTCCAGCGAATAATGTTGGCCCATTGGTCATCACCAAGTCGAACAGTGGGGCCGAAGGGTGCTTTGGAAATATATTCAGGCAATATCCTGTGAGTGCCTGGCTCGGAAAGGGAGCGTCTGGCAGCTTGTAAATAACTTGCCGGCGCCGTTACCGCATCGCACACACCTCTAGAGTAAGCAAAGATGAGGTCTTGCAAATCTTCATAGATCAATTCGGTATAAACCGTTTGATTGGCGAAGAAAAACTCGCGCATATTGCTCAGATCATCACCGGTATTAAGAACGCAAATGGATAAATCTGTTAACTCAAACGCGGATACAAAACCCTTGTCATGGGGCACCATAAACGCTTGACCGTCAAAAAAACTTGTTATGACGTAACGGGTATCAAATCGCGTATCCCGTCCCATTGTCCAGGATGAATTTTTGGACAAAACATCAATTTCGCCCGCTTGAAGTTGTGCAAACCGGCTTTCCCCTGATAGAACTTGGAATTCAACAAGATCCGGGTCTCCCAAGGTCGCCGCCGCAATTGCGCGACAAATATCCACATCAAAACCCCGCCATACACCCTCTTCATTTTTGCTGGAAAATCCTGGCAAGGAGTTGCTCGCAGCGCAAATTAAAAACCCACGGGCACGTACCTTTCCAGCATAGATTGCTCTTGCACGATCGGGGGCTGTTCCGGCTGGGGTTGATCTGGCGTTGATGACTGAGCCTGCACACCGGTGAGCATCAGAAGCGTCACAAGCAAAGCACCCTGCAGCCGCAAAAGCGGCAATGCAAACAAACGCCCAAAAAATTGAATGTTAAAAATGGGTAGATACATTGTGCGGCTAACCGAGATCCATACGCATAAACAAAATCCTCAATACGCTTACTTTCACACGCTTGACTTATGCGTCAAGAATAAGACGCAAAAATCAACAGGCGCCTTTTTCAAATACAATTGCATTAAGGCGTTCGCATGACAGCTTATGATTTTACAAAATGCGGCCCGTTAGAATTATCCACCGGGCCACATGTGTGTCATACAATAACAAGTCAGTGCAAATTCTAGTGTAGAATTTGGCTCAAAAATTCTTTCGTCCGCTCATGTTGCGGGTTGGAGAAGAATTCTTCGGGCTCATTTTGCTCAATGATTTGCCCCTGATCCATAAACATCACCCGGTTGGCGACCTGGCGTGCAAAACCCATTTCGTGGGTTACACAAAGCATTGTCATGCCATCTTCAGCCAACTTCACCATCACGTCGAGCACTTCCTTGATCATTTCCGGATCAAGGGCAGATGTGGGTTCATCAAACAACATGATTTCAGGGTTCATGCACAATGAGCGGGCAATCGCCACACGTTGTTGCTGACCACCAGAAAGCTGCCCCGGATATTTGTCTGCCTGTTCAGGAATTTTCACACGTTCCAAATAGTGCATCGCCACTTCTTCAGCTTCTTTCTTGGGAGTCTTGCGAACCCAGATCGGAGCCAAGGTCAGATTTTGCATAATCGTTAGGTGTGGGAACAGATTAAAATGCTGGAACACCATGCCGACTTCACGACGAACTTCATCGATTTTCTTTAAATCACTCGTCAGTTCATTTCCACCGACCACAATGTGGCCTTTTTGGTGCTCTTCCAATCGATTTATGCACCGGATAAGCGTGGATTTTCCAGACCCGGAAGGGCCGGCAATAACAATCCGCTCGCCCTTCATGACTTTGAAGTTTATGTCCCTTAGAACGTTAAAATCACCGTACCATTTAGACATATTAGTGATTTCGATTGCGACTTCCGTTTCGGAAACCGCCATAGATTTTTGTGCTGTGTCGGCCATTACCAACTCCTAATTTTTGTGACCAGTGTCCAAGCGTTTCTCCATATACTGGGAGTAACGGGACATGGTGAAAGTGAATACCCAGAAGATCAGTGCGGCAAAGAAATAGCCGGTAATTGGGATCGAGGGAGCAGTCCAGTCGCCAGTAGCAGTACTGGCCTTAACGGCACCCAGCAGGTCAATCAGACCAACAATGGAAACCAACGTCGTGTCCTTAAACAAAGAAATTGAATTGTTCACAATACCTGGAATTACAAGTTTAAGTGCCTGGGGCAAGATGATTAGTAGTGTGGCCTGGAAATAGTTCATTCCCAAAGCATCAGCTGCCTCATATTGTCCTTTATCAATGGCTTGCAAACCACCACGTACCACTTCGGCTGTATAGGCGGCTGTAAACAATGTCACACCAACAAGAGCCCGGATCAGTTTATCAAAATTCGTGCCTTCTGGTAGAAACAAGGGCAACATAACAGAAGCCATGAACAATACAGTGATAAGCGGAACACCACGCCATAGTTCAATGAACACAACACATACAGATTTGACCAACGGCATTTCTGAGCGCCTACCAAGGGCAAGAAGAACGCCAATGGGGAACGAGGCAACAATTCCGGTAACCGCAACCACCAAGGTGAGCATGAGGCCACCCCATTTTTCGGTGGGGACTTCTTCAAGACCGGTAAAACCGCCGCCAGCCATCAAGAAGTATGCTGCGAATGGAAACACCACTAGAAATAGACCACCGGAGATCATTTTACCCGGAATTCGTGGCGTTGCCAGAAGGAACAACAAAATTGCGCCTACTGCAAAAGTGAGATCTGGACGCCAATATTCACTTTCCGGATAGAATCCATAAATCATGAAGTCAAAGCGATCACCAATATAGGGCCAACACGCCCCAGATCCTTCAACCCGACAATCAGCGCCACCTGTACCTTCAAAAATTGCACTACCAAGCGCAAAGCTAAAAAGCCCAGCTAACGCAACATAAATGACATAGGCACTTATCAATGTGAGTATGGTGTTACCGATGGAACTAAACAGGTTTGTTCGCATCCAGCCCACAATGCCCTTTGACATGTTTGGGGCCGGCATTTTGTCAACCATGGTCTTACGAACATATGCAACCGAGCTATTTGATGATTTTGACATAGCTATCTCCTATCGCTCAGTTAGCGCAATGCGCCCATTATACCAGTTCATAAACGCTGAAGTTAGTAGCGAAATCGTTAGGTAAATTAACATTGTAACCAAAACCACCTCAACCGCCTGCCCTGTCTGGTTCAGCGTTGTGCCCATGAACACACTCACCAATTCGGGGAAGCCAATGGCCACCGCAAGGGATGAGTTTTTGGTCAAGTTCAAATATTGTGAGGTAAGCGGTGGAACGATGACGCGCATGGCTTGTGGTATGATTACCTGGCGCAAACGATCGCCTTCTTTTAGTCCCAAGGACTGGGCGGCTTCAGATTGCCCAGAGGGTACCGCCAAAATGCCTGCGCGCACGATCTCTGCAATAAAGGTTGCCGTATAGAGAACCAACGCCCAAAGCAAAGCGATAAACTCAGGTGGAATTTTTATCCCATCTTTAAAGTTAAACCCAGCCAGAACGGGTGTTGTCCAATTTAGCGAAGCACCACTTGCGAGCCAGACAATACCAACAAAACCGATGATTATTCCAGCATTTATAAGATTTGCCGGTGGTCGTACCCCAGTTGTGTTCTGCTTATTAGTCGCCCAGCGGGACACAAAAAATGTAGCAATAATCGCCAACAACAATGCAATCCAAACAATGTTGAAATTGTCGGAAAAATCGGGCTTGGTGCCACTAAACCACGATTATTAAAAAACATGTTTAGGGGCAACTCAAAACTCTGCTTTACACTTGGCATAAGTTTAAGAACGCCAAAGTACCAGAAGAACATTTGCAGCAACAATGGAATATTGCGCAATGTCTCAACGTAGATTGTCGCCAATCGAGCAATCACCCAGTTGGATGACAACCGCGCAATACCTATGGTAAAGCCCAATATCGTTGCCAAAATACAGCCAATGACCGCCACCAGCATGGTGTTCAAAAGTCCCACCAAGAGCACATCAGCAAATGTTGACGAGCGATCATAATCGATCAGCGTAAAGCCAATATCAAAACTGGAAGTATTGTTAAAGAAACCCCAGCCAGTCCGAATATTCTGGCGTGCCATATTGGCGGTAAGGTTACCCCAAATTGTCGCACCAAACCAAACAACGCCACTCAGTAGCAAAACTTGATAGAATACCGCACGGACTTTAGGATCGTTAACAAAGGATGCTTTTGCAGGCGCATCTGACCCTTGTGTATTGTTTTCGGAAGCCATATCAGGCCCACCCCTCTTCCGATAAATCTAAATGTTTTTTTGTAGTCTATACAAAAACCCCGGAGGCGAAAAACCTCCGGGGAATTTTATTCTAGTTCTTAGCGAACTGGTGGAGCATACTGGATGCCGCCATTTGTCCACAATGCGTTAACACCGCGAGCAATACCAATGTCGGTAGAAGGACCAACATGACGTTCATACATTTCACCATAGTTGCCTAGGGCTTTAATGATCCGGTATCCCCAATCATTGGAAACGCCGATTAGATCGCCATACGTACCTTCAACGCCAAGAATACGTTTGATGGCTGGATTGTCTGAAGCCAGCATATCATCAACGTTTGCCTGTGTTACGCCAAGTTCTTCAGCGTTAAGAAGCAAGAAGTAAACCCAACGGTTTAGGTTAAACCATGAATCGTCGCCCTGACGAACAGATGGGCCAAGAGGCTCTTTAGAAATGATCTGTTCTAGGATTACGTGTGCACTTGGATCTTCAAGATTTAGACGTTCAGCAGCCAGAGCGGAGCTGTCAGTTGTGTAAACGTCACAACGGCCATCTTCATAAGCTTTAAGAACTTCGTCCTGATTTTCAAATACAACTGTGTTCACTTCAATGTTGTTTGAGGAGAAGTAATCAGCTGCGTTCAATTCTGTTGTGGTGCCTGCTTCGATACAAACAGATGCGCCACCAAGTTCCAAAGCAGAACCAATGCCGTCAGCCTTACGAACCATGAAGCCCTGTCCGTCATAGAACATTACGCCAACAAAGTTGATGCCAAGCGACGTATCACGAGTCATTGTCCATGTTGTTGTACGGGAAAGAACGTCAATTTCGCCAGAAGAAAGAGCTGCGAAACGTTCTGTTGATGTCAATGGTGTGTAACGAACTGCATCTGCATCATCAAAGATTGCAGCGCCAAGAGCGCGACAGAAGTCGACTTCAAGACCTGACCAGTTGTTGTTTGAATCAGGAGCAGAGAAACCACGAACACCAGCGGTAACGCCGCACTGTATGAAGCCTTTTTCCATCACTGCGCCAAGAGTACCACCACCGTGGCTTGCACCAAACGATGCTGTTGCTGTCAAACCGAGAGCGGCTGTTAAAGCAACTTTTAAAAGTGTTTTTTGCATTAGATTGCCTTTATTTTCCTAACCTTGAGAAAACCCGGGCAGAACGCAAAGAATTCAAAAACAATAAAACGCCCTCCCCAGGGTGTACCTTCACCTTGAGTTGGTGAATTTGGTATCAAGCGAAAACAATAGGATTTTATCGTAAACGTCAAGCGCTAAGGCACCTGCATAGCTTTTCAGGGCAAAATAACTTAATTTAACGTTAAATTAACCATAAAACCTACCCAAAGACCGCAGTTTTTGCACTCCCAAACCTACAACATGCGCCTCTTAATCACATTAATTTGAACGTTTTTGCATGCGAATGCAAAACTTGCCCGAAATTAAGTTCTATGACTTAAGTAAATGTAGCAAGATTTGTATAAATTTGAACCGATAATACTCACCCCACATGATAAGTTGCAATTTATGAAAAATGAAAAAACCAGTGCGTTAGAAACCCGCCTTACACATTTGGGCCGCCGCCCCGGTGAGCAGTTTGGAGCAGTGAATACGCCAGTTTTTCGTGCTTCAACCATATTGCACCCGGACTTAGATACGCTCCTTACTAGTAATCAACCATATGCGTATGGTCGTCGGGGCACACCCTCTTCCGGCGCTGTTGAGGAAATTGTCACCTCATTGGAGGGGGGAAAGGGAACAAGAGTCGCGCCCTCAGGCCTTTCCGCCCTGACCTGCGCAATCATGAGCGTGGTTTCCAGTGGCGACGAAATATTGGTTACCGATAGCGCCTATGAGCCCACTCGACAATTTTGTGACGGGTATTTGGCCCGCATGGGAGTGACCACACGATACTTTGACCCTCGGTTGGGCAAGGATATTGTCCAGCTTATAAATGAAAACACCAGCGCCATATTCATTGAAAGCCCCGGCTCGATAACATTTGAGCTTCAGGACATCCCAGCCATCGCTAAGGCGCGCGATGACAGGGCCTCGTCGGGCAGAGAGATCGCAATAATTGTCGACAACACATGGGCGACGCCTTTGTTTTACCAGCCTTTGTCCCTTGGGGCAGATATTGTCATCCATGCGGGCACCAAAATGTTCGTTGGGCATTCCGATGCCATGTTCGGCACCATGACCGCCAATGAAATCTTTTGGCCCAAACTTGATGAGACACATGGACTTCTTGGTCTGTTTGCCGGGCCAGACGATTGTTTTTTGGCGACACGGGGTTTGCGCACCCTCTCAATCCGCATGCAAGAGCATCAAAAGCGCGCCCTGTTCTTGGCGTCATGGCTCGAAGATCATGAGCTTGTTCAACGGGTCTTGCACCCTGCCCTACCCTCTCACCCGGATTATGAAATTTGCAAACGGGACTTTTCCGGCTCGGGCTGCATCTTCAGCTTCACCCTGCCCGCTGCATCTCGCGAAGCGTTAGCCGCCTTTGTTGATCATATGGAATTATTTGGCCTTGGCTATTCATGGGGCGGTTTTGAAAGTCTGATTCTGCCGGGGAAACTTGGCAAGGCCCGTAGCATCAATCACTGGCCTGAGGACGAGCAACTCATTCGTCTGCATATTGGCCTAGAGGATATTGACGAGCTGCAGCAGGACATTGCAGCGGGCCTCGAACGCTATCAAGCAGCCATGTAGGCCATAGAATCGGTTCATGTCCTTTAAGGGCGCTTTTGGGGCGCTGACCTCACGGACACCTTATAAATGCTTGGCAACGATTTCGCCCTTGTCGGTTTTTTCAAAAATCCAATCACGGGACAAGAAAATATTGCGCACAACATAGGCGGCAATAACCCCCGTTAGTAAACCAGCAAAGACGTCTGTTGGATAATGCATGCCAATTACTATGCGCGAAAGTCCTACCAAAGCGGCCAATCCAAAGGCCCACCATCGCAATTTTGGAAAAACAAACATGATACCAGTGGCGAAAGCAAACATGGTTGAGGTGTGCCCAGATGGGATGGATTGAAAGGTCCAGTCATTAAAGACGGGCTGAAAATGGAACAGGCCAAGCTCTTCAAAATGTATTGGCCGCGCTCGTCCAATCAATCGTTTAAGAAGATTGGCGAACAATCCCGGCCCTGCAGTGCTCAAGAATATGAACGCGGCTAAGGTTGACCAATGCTTGATTTTCTCATTTGCGGTGTTTTGAGCCCTGAAACGCACCACCAATCCGCCGGCCAGCGCGATCGCAAGAGAAGGAATAAGTATCCATTCAGCATCACCGATATAGGTAATATAGGTGAAAATGGTTTTTACCCAGTCCGGCAAAACTGCCGCCGCCCGTGTTGCTGGCGCGTCCAGAAAAATCAAACCGCTAAAAACCAACAATACAATGGCGATAAATCTGGGAACAAAGCCAGAGGAAAGACCAAAAGGTAGATATTTTTTACTACTTATCATGGGGGTGATGATTGGCGTATTATGCCCCATGACGTCAATGCCAAGGGGTTAAAAAACTCACTTTAACGAATTGGAATTGGCCCCATAGAATTTGTCCGCAACCCTTGCACAAAAGTGCTTGCCCTCTCACAAAAGAATGTGTATTGCCAACATCTAACCACGTTGGTATCGGGGTATAGCTCAGTCTGGTAGAGCACTGGTTTTGGGAACCAGGGGTCGCATGTTCGAATCCTGCTTCCCCGACCAACATGGTTTAACTTCACAAGCCCATCCTTTGGGAGTGGCGATAGTGTGGAGAAATTGGAAGGTTTGTTTGAAAAATGACAGTTCTGATCTTTTGTCCCCCTCGCAATGCCATGCAATCAGGAAAAGGCAAATCCAAAAACTGGGTTTTGCTTCACGAACGCGATTCTGGGCGACAAATTGATCCCCTGATGGGCTATTCTTCCTCTAGTGATATGAATTCGCAGGTTCGCCTGAACTTTGACAGCCAAGAGGCTGCCGAAGAATATGCCAAACGTCAGGGTCTCGCTTACCGGGTGGAAACCAGCAACAAACCGACAGCCAAGCGTTCCGTATATACCGACAATTTCAAAACAGACCGCAAGGTTCCCTGGACGCACTAATTTAGTTCGCAACACACCGTTGTCGGCCTGATCTTCCGTCGGCTTGATCTTCATTCTCTGATATTTTTTCGATTATTCTCGCGGGCGCCCCAATTCTATTTAATTTGGGGGGAAAACTTTGCTAAAAACAAAGTGCCGGTAACGCCCCACACGGCGCCAAAAAACAGCGTCCAGATGGGCGTTCCCATGCCAAGTCCCAATCCAAAAAAACCAATACCCATTGTGTAGGGAAATACGATCAGGATACTTGATAGCCATGGTAGAATACCAAGAACGCCCCCTTTTGTCACAGGGGACGTGTTGAATATGGGAATCAGGAAAATCACGCCCCATAATCCACTGGCGAAAACCCGTCTTGCCATCCATCCTATCGTCAGTTCTGGCACCATATTGAAGCCGAGGGCCGGCGTTATGCCGATTGCGCCCAACGCCCAAACCAAAAGCCCACTGGTCAAGCCCCCTAGCCCGCCAGCCACAAATAGAAAAAGCAATGTTTTGAGAGCACTCATATAATTTCGGTTTCGCTGAAATTTCTTTGGGCTTTGTTACTATTCAAACTTTAGGCTTTATACAAATGCAATTCGCCGACGTTCCAATGTTGAGGCAATGTTTAGCACTTTCTTGCCGGTAATTCATCGCAGACACGATTGACCGGATCACTCGGGTGACGAGTTTGGAATTGGTGGCGTCATATGGATAGAGTTTCGTAATTCTGGAATGCTGTTTGTCAGCTTAAACACGGCGTATATCGTCTGGTAGTTGGGATAGAATTAGTTGGATTACAACATCTAACAATTGCGGTTGCACATAGGTTTTTCGGTAAGTCAGGTTCACCCGCCTTGATGCCAATTTGTCAGAAATTGTCCGGATTTCAATTCCCAAATCAGAAATACAGCCTTTGTGGATAGATAATGTGGGAATAAGGGTTGTACCAAGCCCCCCAGACACCAACCCAAGCAGAGTATCAAGACTGGTTGCACGAATAGCTTGATCATGTTGCGACACTGAGCAAACCGCAAGAGCTTGATCGCGCAAACAATGTCCCTCTGTAAGCAATAATAAACTCACATCCTCAAGTTCTTTTAAGCTCACTTCTTGTTGAGCGCATAACCTATGATCTTTGGGCAAAGCAATATGGAATTTTTCATCATAGAGTGGAGTTTGAATAAGTGATGGGTCAACTGGCATGGTAGCCAATATCGCCGCGTCCATTTCGCCGGATAAGAGTTGTTCGTTAAGACGATCTGTCGTGTCTTCAATATAGGTGAGTTTTAGATTGGGGTATTGCGTCAAAAGCAGCCCAGAAAACATGGGCAACAGAGAAGGCCCAATAGTGGGTATGACTCCGAGCGTTAACTCGCCAGAAAACGGATCCTTAAACCCCTTAGCCAGCGTATGAATATCTGCGGCAGCATTGCGCACCCGCTTTGCCGCCTCAAGTATGGATTTTCCTTCCTCTGTTACTAAAACCGCCCCGCGCGTGCGTTCAAAAATAGTAACACCCAACTCTGCCTCAAGTTTAAGTATCTGGCTGGATAAAGTTGGCTGGCTTACATTGCAGGCTATTGCGGCTTTACCAAAGTGACGAAGCCGCGCAACTGCGCAAATATAATCAAGTTCTCTTAAGTTCATAGACACAACCTATCACAACGATCGAAACAATCAATTTTTCAAATAAGCAAAAATCAAGCATATTGTTCTTATCGAAAAGCAAAATGCTTTCTCAATCATTGCAAAAGGAAACATCATGTCCCTACGAATTGGCGATACAGCTCCAAATTTTAGCGTTGCTACAACTGCAGGAGAAATTAATTTTCATGAATGGATTGGCGGTAGTTGGGTATTTTTCTTCAGCCACCCTGCTGACTTCACCCCCGTTTGCACGACGGAAATGGGCCGCACCGCACAGCTTGCAGAGGAATTTGAGAAGCGAAATACCAAACCGCTTGGTCTGTCCACCGATGGTTTAAAGGAGCATTTTGTGTGGATTAAGGACGTGGACGACACTCAAAATACAACACTAAAATTTCCAATTATCGCCGACCCGAAAACGGAAATTGCACAATTATACGACATGATTCACCCAAACGAGAGCAGCACAGAAGCTGTGCGCAGCGTGTTCATTATCGACCCCAATAAGAAAATCCGCCTAACAATGACTTACCCGATGAATGTTGGTCGTAATTTTGATGAGATTTTACGGGTGATTGATGCGTTGCAACTCGCCGATGAAAAAGGCATTGCCACACCTGCGGACTGGACACCGGGTGCAAAAGTTATCATCCCACCATCCGTAAGCAATGAAGACGCAAAGATAAAATTTCCACAGGGGTTTGACGAGATCCGCTCATACTTGCGCTTCGTAGAAGTGAGCTAATTAACACGTCATGACACGGTGAAATTGGAGCAGGCCATTTGGTCTGCTCCTTTATGATTGTAATGGGTAATGAGGAAACGTTGATGGTTAAGTATGCTATGATCGCATTCCTTTGGCATGCATTTTAGGTACGGAGACCCACTATGAAACCCGGCAAAACCATTCACGTTGTCTCCTGCCATGCGGAGGGTGAAGTGGGCGATGTTATCGTTGGCGGAGTTGCGCCGCCGCCGGGCGATAGCGTTTGGGCGCAGAGCCGCTATATTGCGCAGGATCAGATCTTGCGAAATTTCATGTTGAACGAACCGCGCGGCGGGGTTTTTCGCCATGTAAATTTGTTGGTGCCGCCAAAAAATCCAAAAGCTGATATGGGGTTTATTATTATGGAACCTGAGGACACGCCCCCAATGTCTGGTTCCAATTCGATTTGCGTGGCGACTGTATTGCTGGAGACTGGCATTATTGAAATGACAGAACCTGTCACGCGCTTGGTTCTTGAAGCCCCCGGCGGTTTGGTCGAAATTGAAGCTCATTGTAAAGACGGCAAGGCTACCCGCATAAGTGTGCAAAATGTGCCCTCATTTGCGGATAAATTGGGCGCTCAATTGGAGGTAAAAGGCCTTGGAACTTTGGACGTAGACACCGCTTATGGGGGAGACAGTTTTGTTATTGTGGACGCTCAAGCCCTTGGATTTTCACTTTCCCCAGATGAGGCACTAGACCTTGCAAGAACCGGCGCCAAGATCACCGACGCTGCCAATGAGCAATTGGGATTTTGCCATCCCACCAATTCTGATTGGAAACATATTTCTTTTTGTCAGATTGCTGGCCCGCTCACATTGGATGCGAATGACAATTGGACGGGCAAAAACGCGGTATCCATCAAACCGGGCAAAATTGACCGTTCGCCAACAGGCACTGGTGTTTCGGCGCGCATGGCCGTGCTATATGCAACGGGAAAATGATTATCGGACAAAAATATTTGGCCCAATCCATTCTTGGTTCAAGGTTTGAAGGAATAATAAAACAAGCTGTAACTATTGGGGACAAGCCCGGTATTGTTCCTCTCATATCCGGGCAAGCTTGGATCACAGGAAAACATCAACACACACTTGACCCGTCTGACCCTTGGCCTGAAGGTTATCGCTTGTCTGATACTTGGCCAAATAGCGCCTAAAAATAGGAAACGCGTTTGGATGCGCAATGCATCACGCTGAAAACAAATTCAATTGCTCGCCTTCCACATTCACTCCTTCGAGTTCCAGCAGGAATTTTTTGGTTGGCAATCCGCCACCAAAGCCTGTCAACGCGCCGTTGGCGCCAATCACCCGGTGGCAGGGCAGTATAATGGGAATGGGGTTTGCGCCGTTCGCCGCGCCCACTGCCCGGCTGGCTTTTGGCGAATCTACCTGTTGCGCCAGCCATCCGTAGGATTTAGTTTTACCGAACTCAATAGTCGGTAATGCCTGCCAAATCTTTTTTTGAAAGGCGGTGCCTTTGAGTTTCAGTGGAAGGTCAAAAACCTCCAATTTCCCCGCAAAATAGGCTCCAAGTTGTCGTTTCACCTCATCAAACGGTTTTGCATTTTCAATCCAGTCCTCCTGTGGACTGAAAGCTTTGTTCCCCCCGGGGAAACTTACATAGTGCAAAGCATATTTTTCTCCTGCGAGCAATAAAGCCCCAACGGGGGAATCCATATGGGTAAAATACAGTGGGTTTGTCATTACAAAACTGCCTTGGAAAATCTAACTTTTGCTTTTCTGTCAAACAAACCTAACGCAGAATTGGAGCGGGTGCGAGTTTTTCATAACCAATAGGGTCCGATAATGGCTAGGCAAGAACCAATCCTATTTTGTTTTGACGATTTGAAAACAGGGCTCTATTTCATTTTTCACGCGTGTCATTTGTCCAATAACCGGTATCCACTTATCGGTGACACGCTCTAAATTTTTGTCCATTTTCCATCATCTTTGGACGATTGGACAGCGGCATTGATAAACTTCATGCCCTCCACTCCGTCCGCTAATGAGGGTAAAAGTGCACCTTCGCTTTCCCCGCGAATGACTTGGGCGAAATCGGCATAAAGTGTTGCAAAGGCCTCTAAAAAACCTTCAGGATGTCCACTTGGAATACGCGCAGAAACACCCTCCCCGCCAAAGCCAGCGCCCCCACGGGTTAATAATTGTTGTGGCTCTCCAAACGGGCAAAACCACATTTGATTGGGATTATCTTGCCGCCAGGACAGGGAAGCTTTTTCCCCATAAATCCGCAATTGCAGACCATTCTCATTGCCCGGCGCAACTTGGGACGCCCAAAGCATGCCGCGCGCGCCGCCTTCAAAGCGCATCATAATATGCACATTGTCATCCAATTGCCGTCCCGACACAAAGCTTGTGAGTTCCGCACTTATCGCCTCGGTTTGTAACCCGGTCACAAATCGCACAAGATTATAGGCATGGGTTCCAATGTCGCCGATACACCCCCCTGCACCCGATTTGGCCGGGTCCATGCGCCAATCCGCCTGTTTGTTCTGCACATCTTCAGTCAGCCAATCCTGCGGGTACTCCACCTGCACAATGCGGATTTTACCCAACTTAGCGGACTTTACCATATCCCGCGCCTGTCGCATCAGCGGATAACCTGTGTAATTGTGGGTCAGCAAGAATTTCGCATCATTTTTGGGTTTGATTTGCGTTAGGGCAATTGCCTCTTCAAGCTGGGCTGTCAGGGGCTTGTCGCAAATCACATGAATACCCGCCTCAAGGAACGCCTTCACCGGGCCAAAATGCACATGATTGGGGGTGACAATTGCCACAACCTCTACGCCATCGTCACGCTTTGCTTCGACCCGCGCCATTTCCTCATAATCCGTGTAGGCACGTTCCTGTACAATCCCCAATTCCATCGCAGATGATTTGGCAATTTCAGAGCGCGAGGACAAGGCGCCAGCAACCAATTCATATTCTCCGTCAAGCCGCGCCGCAATGCGGTGCACATAGCCGATAAATGCATCTTGTCCGCCCCCAACCATGCCGAGGCGAATTTTTTGTTTGCCATTCTGTGTCATAAAAATTCCTCTAATTTTCTCTGATTTCCTCTAAATTCCTGTAAATATTCGCTTAAACTAACAATGAGCGAGCCATATCTGGCCCAAGTGATGCGGGCTGATCACAGGTCGTTGTAAGCTCCACTACACGACCAATTGCTGCGGACTTCAATATCGAAACCATCACATCAATCGTGTGCAAACTGCTTTCCAACGCGCATCGAGGCGCACGATTTTTTAGGATTGCCTCAGCCATATCCGCCAAGCCGGCTGAGCGATAATTCGCCAACATTCCCGCATCATGTTGTTGATTGGGTGTGTAGAATGGATGATCCCAAGGTTGAACTAACTCATTTTCCTGACCCGCTTTAACCATCCTGATGTACCCACCAAAGAAGTTCGGATCGGGCAGAAACAATGAACCGCTTGAGCCATAAAGCTCCATATGTCCATGATTGTGGGCCTTAACGTCCCAACTCGTTGCTAAGGTGACCAGCGCGCCGCTTGCGAACTTGAGAATTGCGAGCACACTGGTTGGAGTCGAAACATCCACTTTCTCCCCTTCACGTGGGCCAGAGCCAATTGTGCGTTGTTTTTGCGGCGTGTCGGCCATGGCGGTCACGGAGTTTACTGGCCCCAAAAGGTTAATCAAATTGGCGATATAATAGGGGCCCATATCAAGCACCGGGCCACCGCCGGGGCGAAAGAAAAAGTCAGGATTTGGGTGCCAATCCTCCATGCCGGCGCTCATCAGATGACACGTCCCGGACGTGATTTTTCCGATGTCTCCATCGTCGATAATCTGGCGCGCCTGTTGGTGCGAGCCACCCAAAAATGTATCAGGGGCGCTGCATATCACCTTGTTATGCTTTGTAGCGAGTGCGCGCAAAGCTTTACCATCGGCAAGGCTTAAAACAAATGGTTTTTCGGAATAGGCATGCTTGCCCGCCAGAACTATATCCCGCGTCACTTCAAAATGCACTTCGGGAATGGTCAGATTAACGATGATATCGATATCAGAATTGCCTAAAAGTTCATCGACTGATTGGGCCGCCACATTAAATTCCTTCGCCCGTGCCATTGCCGCCTCAGGAATAATATCTGCAATTGCGAGAATATTTATGTGCTTAAACAGTGGGGAAAATTGCAAATATGTGGTGGAAATATTGCCGCACCCAATGATGCCAACGCCAAGAACTTTGTTCAAATTTTCTTTTCTCATAACGCGCCTCGCAGTTTTTGCACCGTCGCAATCGAGCGTGTCGCAAAACGGATAACATCCTTAGGATTGTCATGCTCCACAACAAATGATTTGCACGAACTATACTGATTTAACGTCGCGAAAATCCCGGCCCAATCCATTATTCCATGCCCCACATCGGCCCAACCATCTTCATCGGCGCACTCACCCGCCGGCGCAATGTCTTTGACATGGACAGAAACAATCCTTTTGCCGTGGTTTTTAATCCATTCCAATGGATTATGCCCAGCCCTGACTGACCATGCCACATCAAACTGCCAGTCAATATTTGGTGCGTTTTTCAGCAATATATCCATGGGGATTTCGCCGGTCGATAAGAGCGAAAACTCAAAATCATGATTGTGCCAAGCCAGGGATAGGCCATGCTTTGCGTAAGCACTGGCAAGTTGTTCCAATTCACCGGCAAATTCACGCCAATCGGATGCGGTCTTGGGACGTGCATCAGGCTCAAGCCAAGGGCATACCAACAGTGTTGCATTTAATTGCGTGGCAATTGCCCGCGTTTTTTCCGTGTCCCGCAATGTAGCCAGATCAAAATGACTTGCTGGCATAGATAATCGGCTGGAGCGCAAGGCTTGTCTTAGAGCAGAAATATCCTCGAAAAGGCCTCCGTACCCCTCCACATAGGAATATTTAAACGTCTTCAAATTAATCAGAAGTTCATCGAGCGATGGAAAACTCCTCGCTGAATAAAGTTGAAAAGATATGCCCATTATTGCGCCCTTTTTTTACGTTCAGTGTAGGTTCGCCCAAACAAATTGCTAGGGTAATTTTTGCTAAATACAAAAAGAAGTTTGCATAGAAAAACCTTGTGTTAAAAGGCGGTTATATGCGAACAAACACTCGGATTATCATTTTGTGTTGGTTATCACTTGGATTCACCAAACGGCGCTAACCCGTTGAAAATTAACATTGGCCCCATAGCTCAGCTGGATAGAGCAATTGACTTCTAATCAATAGGTCGCAGGTTCGAATCCTGCTGGGGTCACCAATGTTTTCAATGCCTTAGTTTTGGAAAATAGTATTGCCCTCATTTTTTATGGCAATAAATTCTACCCACATTTGTCCACGTGTCACTCCCTCACCCAAAGATCGCGACCTAGATGGACCCTGCTTCAACCATATAATTGCTGGCCGTGCACATGGCGGCATCATCGGATGCTAAAAAGAGGACCATTCGTGCGACATACACCGGTTCAATTAAATCAGGCAAACATTGGCGAGTTCTATGGTTTTCCAGCGCTTGAGGGGTTGCCCAAAGCTGTTTTTGCCTATCGGTCATAATCCAGCCGGGAACGACCGTATTTACGCGGATGCGGTGCGAGCCAAGATCACGGGCCATGGTACGCGTCAATCCATGCACGGCTGCTTTGGAGGTGGCATAGACAGGAAAACCACCACCGGCCTCCCACCAGGAATTTGACCCCATATTAATGATTGAGCCGCCACCCGCTTCGATCATACCCGGCGCTACGGCCTGAATAGCGAAAAATTGGTGGCGCAGGTTGGTGGCAATCCGCTCGTCAAAATACTCGGGTGTTACGTCCTGCCAATTATGGCGGTCGTCGCGGGCTGCGTTGTTGACAAGAATATCTGCCGGGCCAAGTCGAGCCTGCAAATCCTCAAATGCTTGTTTTAATGCACCGATGTCACGAAGGTCGCATTGGGCTGAAACAATATCACCGCCAACTTCGTTAATGAGTGCAGCACTTGCTTCAGCATCAAGATCAATGATACCAATTCGGGTTTTTTGCATGGCAAAAGCCCGAACGATTTCGGCACCAATTCCCGAGGCTCCACCGGTTATGAACACTGTTTTTTCAGCAAGGTCAGGATAGATTGCAAAACTTGTTTTCATGCTTCAAAGTCCTTTTATATCAACTATAATACGAAGATAACTATCAATATGAAACTACTCTGAATGAAGCAACACGAGCGCTGACATTTCTTAAAGCCATCAATACACAATGCTGCCAGTGAATTGCTGATTTCTGACTATCTAGTTTCTCTAATACGCAAGGGATGTGATTATGGATAAAAACAATGAAACAATCGGCTTTGTTGGTGTTGGCCACATGGGGCATGGCATGGCAAAAAACATGATTGAAAAAGGATACCCGCTGACGGTTATTGCCCATCGCAACCGTTCAAGCGTTGAAGATCTCGTATCGCGTGGGGCTCAGGAAGTTGTTTCTCTGAAGGCACTTGGTGAACAATCATCCATCGTATTCATTTGTGCACCCGGCTCACCACAGGTTGAGGCCATTGTTAGAGAATTAAAAGAGGGTCTGAAGTCGGGTTCAGTAATTGTAGATTGTTCAACATCAGACCCCAATTCAACTTTGGCGCTGGCGAAAGAGTTGAAACCTTTGAATATCAGCATCGCCGATGCACCTCTTGGCGGCACACCGGTTCAGGCAGAAGAGGGTGCACTGAGCGCCATGATCGGGGCCAGTGATGCGATATTTGCACGTATCAAACCTATTGTGGCCTGTTGGGCAGGTACAATTGTTCATATTGGAGGGGTGGCCGACGGGCACCGCATGAAGCTCCTCAATAATTTTCTGTCCTTAGGTTATGCAGCGATATATGCCGAGGCACTTACCCTTGCAAACAAGGTAGGGATTACCCCTGAACGGTTTGACGGGGTCATTCGCGGCAGTCGAATGGATTGTGTATTTTATCAAACGTTCATGAATTATACAATTAATGGTGATCATGAAGCGCACAAGTTTACCGTTACCAACGCATTCAAGGATCTGCGTTACCTCGAGTCGATGGCTGATGCCGCGGGCCTT
>JAJRRG010000251.1 GCA_024279675.1 Alphaproteobacteria bacterium | reverse complement strand
TTCTTTTCCGTGTTTAATCTTTTCATAGGGGCGTTTCAAAAACATGGGATATTTTCATGTTCTTCGCCCGGTCTTTGTTGGACGGAAGTGTCGTCGAAGCGGCATATACAGGCAATTGGAACAAGAGTCCAACATAAAAGAGTGGGGCGTGAGTTCAACAAGCATTTTGCTCGAAACAAACAATATTGATCGCGTCAATTTGCCCAAATGCATATGCTCATGAGGTATTGTGCCATGGGCATGCTTGCTTTAGATCACTCCCTTATGAATCTAACGTCTAAAAATTATTGTCAGGCAGCATTTAGGGAATTTATGGCAGCCATTGGTGTCATGGCTCTTATATTGTTATCCTTTGCCCATCAGCCTAATGGACGGGACGACAATCAGGTTTTTCGATTTGTTGATGGTTCCATCCCAATTTTTTGTGGATCCGCACCTGTTCAGGACAATTCCTTTGACCAAGGGAAGGGCTGTGAGGCCTGCCGGCTTTCTGGTGGTGCAGTGTTACCAGACACCCCGTGCACAGAGCCGCAAACATTTGCTGTTGTAACAAATTTGGTGTTTACGGTTTTGGGCAGTCCGGCTTTACGCCGGTTTGTTTCGGGAAATGCAAATCCACGGGCACCTCCAGTTTATCTGATTAATTAGCTTTCAAAATGTGAGATTTCATCTCGCTAATTTTCAGATTTGTATTGGAGATCATTATGATCAAAATTTTATCACGCCTGATGGGCGCAACGGCCCTCGTTGGCCTTCTTTTAACACCCGTAACCTCTGCATTGTCCCAATCCACAGAGGCATCTTCCTCCGACATGATTATGGAAGCGAACGACAACAAGGATGGAATGCAAATGCCTGAGGGCATGATGGGAACGGTTGTTAGGCTGGGCGATTTGGAATTGTCCGGTGCCTTTACCCGTGCCATGCCACCGCGCGCTATTTCGGGGGGCGGTTTCGTTACAATCACCAATACTGGAACCGAGGATGATCGGTTGGTATCTGCGGCTTCTTCGGCGGCCGAATTTGTTGAAACCCACATCATGAGTATGGATGGGGAAGTCATGAAAATGCAGTCACGGCCTGACGGCTTTGTCATTCCTGCCGGGGAAACATTGGAGCTAAAGCCAGGCGGAAAACATTTGATGTTCATTAATGTGCGTGAACAGTTTGTTGAAGGTGAAGAGGTGATGGTAATGCTGACCTTTGAGCATGCGGGTACTATTCACCTGAAATTGCCGGTTGCACCCATTGGTGCCAGCGCCATGAATATGAACTGAGGATCACTCAACAACGGGTTCGGACAATAACTCTAACTAGTTGGTTTTTTGTCCCAAAGATCAGGGCGACGGGTACGGGTGAGATTTTCACTTTGTTCGCGTCGCCATTTTTTTATTTTGCCATGATCACCAGAGGTCAAAATTTTTGGTATGGCATGATCTTCAAAATCTGCCGGTCGGGTGAAATGGGGATATTCCAACAAACCGTTTTCAAAGCTTTCTTCATCGCGACTTTCTTGGGCACCAAGAACGCCAGGAATGAGCCGTATGGTGCTTTCAAGAAGTACCATTGCTGCAACTTCTCCCCCAGCTAATACGTAGTCTCCAATGGAGATTTCTTGCAAACTTCGGGCCTCAATTATTCTTTGGTCAATTCCTTCAAAGCGACCACAGATAATGACCACACCGGGGCCGTTGGCCAATTCACGGGCCATATTTTGCGTTAAGACTTTGCCTCTGGGGCTCATCAAAAGCTTTGGGCGCGGGTCGTTTTCAGGGGAAATAGCATCTATCGCTTTGGCTAAAACGTCGGCGCGAAGCACCATGCCGGGGCCGCCGCCGGCCGGGGTGTCATCCACATCACGGTGCTTGCCGCTGGCAAAATCTCGTAATTGTGTTGTTTTAAGTGACCACAGACCTCTATCTTGCCCTCGGCCGATGACCGAGGCGCCCAAGGGACCCGGAAAAAGCTCGGGGAATAGGGTAATAATGTCGGCCTTAAAGCTCATATACTTACTCGGAAGGCTCTTTGTCTTCTAAGTCAATGTCTGCATCAACATCTTTTTCATTGACTTGAGCGGGTGGGTCAATTTTTACAAAATGTTTCTTGAAGTCGATATGTGGCACATTGGTTTTAGTAAAGGCCAGATAATAGGTAACATCGGAAAAACCGCCTTGTTCCATTTTTGGAGCAATCTCAAGTAAATCCCCCGCGCCAAAATTGGGTATATCAATAATGGTGCCGATCAAGTTATCTGCAGGATCAAGTACATCCATACCGATCATATCCTTGATATAAAATTCATCATTATCAAGGGTGTTGGGCAGGTTTGATTGCGCGACAAAAAGTTCAGTGCCATTAAGCGTTTCAGCCACGTCACGGGATGTCACTTCTTTGAAACGGACGATTACCATGGTCTTTTGCGGTCGGATGTTTTTGATGGTGTAAATATTGCCCTTCTCGTCAGATAGGGGCCCGTAATTTCCAAGGTCAGTTGGATTTTCCGTGTAGCTCTTAATGCGCAAAGAACCCTTGATACCATGGGCCGCGCCGATGCGACCCATGTTAATCATTTTGCTCGGAGTGTCTTTAGACATATCTATTCTGTTGCTTCTTCAGCTGGGGCATTTTTAGCTTCTTCGGCGGCTGTTTTTTCAGCGGCAGCTGCTTCTTTTGCATCAGCTTCAGCCTGGGCTTTTTCTTCCATGCGTTCTACTGCTTTTTTGCCGGGTTTGGCTTTGTTGGGGTTGTTGCGGGGTTCGCGTTTTACAACGTCCGCAGCATCCAAAAAGCGTGCAACACGATCGGTGGGTTGTGCGCCAACAGAAAGCCAATGGGTTGCGCGTTCCACGTCAAGTTTCACACGGTCGGCATTGTCTATTGGGAGCATGGGATTATAGGCGCCAATGCGTTCGATAAAGCGACCATCGCGGGGTGCGCGAACGTCGGCAATTACGATGTGGTAATAGGGACGTTTTTTGGAGCCTGCACGGGCCAGACGAATTTTAAGTGCCATAGTTTTTAGTTCCTTAAGTGTTGAATAGTTTGGTTGAAGTTGAATA
>JAJRRG010000250.1 GCA_024279675.1 Alphaproteobacteria bacterium | reverse complement strand
GCCGCCAGCAAATAATGATATCACTGACCCAGAGGTACAGTTGATTGATGCCGAGGGAAATCACCTTGGCCCCACACCCACAAATGTAGCCAAAGAAATGGCTCTGGATCAAGGTTTGGATTTGGTTGCGATATCGCCCAACGCCAAGCCGCCGGTTTGTAAAATTCTTGACCTGGGTAAGTATAAATATCAAGCGCAAAAGAAAGCAGCCGACGCCAGAAAAAGACAAAAAACGATTGAGGTGAAAGAGATTAAGCTTCGGCCCAATATCGACACCCATGATTATGATGTCAAAATGCGTTCCGTTGAGAAATTTCTTGGCGAAGGGGACAAGGTCAAAGTGACCATGCGTTTCCGTGGCCGGGAAATGGCCCACCAGGAATTGGGATTGCAATTGCTACATAAGGTTCGTGACCAAATGGAAGAAATTGCCAAGGTTGAAGCGATTCCTAAAATTGAAGGTCGCCAGATGGTCATGGTGATTGCCCCGCTTAAATAGGCGGCAATATTCTTTTTTTGTTTTTGCAAAAATTAAGGCACTCTGTTCCAATGTGAATAGAGTGCTTTTTTGTGGGACAAGATACTTTGCAAAATCGAGAAAAATCAGTGGGATATTGGTTCGGCGCGGCGTTTGTTGCCCTTGGCCTAATGCCGATGGTTGTAATGCTTATTAAACCAGAAGCTTTGAGCGTGCCCCTGTGGGTTGCTGAAATTGGGGCGTCTGCATTTATCTTTGCTGGGTTATCCTTTATCGCACAATCTAAAGGGCGCTTAGCAATTGCAAGAATTTTTAGCATTTGCGTAATGTTGGTGTTGATCGTTGTGGGTTTGTATTTCCTGCTGGGCTAGGTCCTGCCCCTAGACTAAACGTCGTGAAAAAATACTGCCCTTCATGCGCGTGAGAATATTTCTTTGATTGACAAACTTGGACAAAATCAGAAATGCTTAAGCCATGGGTCAAGGCCCTAGCCTTTCTGGGGCGCTCAAGCGGATCGTAGAAGTGTATTGATGCCCATTTCACGATAGCGCGCATCTCCAGCCACAAATTGGAGAGTGAACTAGATGTCTAATATATCCCAAACCCAACCACCTGGCCCCTCAGGTTGGCGCGCTGAATTTCAAAATACTATGAAATTGGCATGGCCCTTGGTCATTGCTCAACTTGCTGGAATTGCTTTGAACGCAACGGATGTCGTCATGATGGGGTGGTTGGGGCCTAGTCATTTGGCTGCGGGTTCGTTGGCCAATTCACTGTTTTTCACTCTATTTCTTGGGGGATTGGGCCTTGTCATGGCAACAAGTCCAATGATAGCGCAAGCCATTGGTGCGCGCGTGGGGAAATCGGTGCGCCGCACGGTGAGGCAGGGGATATGGATTAGTCTGTTGTTCACAGTTCTGGCGACCCCATTGGTTTTTCAACTGGGACATGTTTTTGATCGTTTGGGGCAAGATCCGGAAGTGGTGGCATTGGCAACGCGCTATCTTTCCACAGCAGTGTGGATGATTTTTCCGGGGTTGGGCATCGTTGTTATGCGCTCTTTGTTGTCGGCAAGGGGGGATACCCATGTGGTTCTTTGGGTGACGGTAATTGGAATATTCGTCAATGCTCTGGGCAATTATGGCCTGATGTTTGGCAATTTTGGATTGCCCAAGCTGGAAATGGTTGGCGCTGGCATATCTACCTCCCTCGTGCATTTCGTAATGTTTGGATTTTTGCTCGCCTTTGTGCTTTTTCATAAACGCTATCGCCGCTACCACGTGCTGGTTCGGTTTTTTAAGCCGGATTGGCCACGATTTTTTTCCCTGTTGCGCGTTGGGACTCCCATCAGTTTAACCATCATGTCAGAGGTTGGTTTGTTTGGCGCCGCTTCAATTTTGATGGGGATGCTGGGGAAATATGAGCTGGCGGCCCATGCGGTCGCCCTGCAACTTGCCTCCATCGCCTTCATGGTGCCCTTGGGTCTTTCCCAGGCAACAACGGTGCGCGTGGGGTTAGCCTATGGTGGCAAAGATCATGTGGGTGTAGGGCAGGCGGGCTGGGTGTCGATGGGTATTGGCACGCTGTTTATGCTGGTGCCATGCACAATATTTATTCTGTTCCCCAATGGGTTGGTGTCTTTGTATCTGGATGCAAATAATCCTGAAAACTATATTCCCTTAGGTTTGGCCGCATCATTCCTAGGTGTTGCCGCGCTGTTTCAATTGGTTGATGGCGCACAGGTTCTCATGGTTGCGGCCCTGCGCGGGCTGTCGGACACGCGCGTGCCCATGATCGTGGCTTTCATAGGCTATTGGGGCGTTGGTCTGGGTGTGGCTTATATATTTGGGTTCGTTCTGCAATGGGGCGGGGTGGGGATATGGCTTGGCCTTGCCGCAGGTTTGGCTTTTGTAGCTGTCATTGTGACGTTCCGGTTTGCGATGCGAGAACGGCTCGGCTTGTTGGTGCCACAAGCCTCGCAATAAATCGGTTCGCTGCTAACCCGTTATACCGTGCAGTAGAGCCGGTGCAGGATGGCCATTAGTTCTTCGACCCGGCTGTCACGGATGCGATACCAAATGGTCTGCCCTTCGCGCCGGGTTGACACAATGCCCTCATCACGCATTTTTGCTAAATGTTGCGACAAGGCAGACTGTCCAAGCCCGATCGTATCGGCCATAGATCCGACAGACATCTCGCCGTGGGCCACAAGTTGGCATAAAATAACCAGACGTTTTTCATTGCCCATCGCCTTGAGTAGGGTCGCAATGTCGGCGGCTTTCTCTTCCAGAGCTTGGATATTTTCGGGCAAATCAAGCATATGAACACCTTTTTTCAAAACAAGCCTTGATATATTAGATTACCCTAATATATAATGAGAACAAATGTCAACAAATGAACTGCTCTTGTCCTCTTAAAATAGGTGCGTTCATTTATCAAACAAGTGAGAGATTAGATGTCCAATCATAATTCTTCTTCACCGAAAAAAAACACGATGCAAAACTTGTTTATTGAAGCATCGTTTGATGAGGTTACGAACACAATTAGCTATCTTGTTGCGGATATGGAAACAAAGCAGGCGGCGATTATTGACCCAGTTCTGGATTATGACCAGAATTCAGGCGAAGTAGATACCAATTCGGTTGATACCATATTGGCCCGCGCTCAGGAACTTGGTTTGACCATTGTCTGGGCTCTTGAAACCCACGTCCATGCCGATCATCTTTCCGGTTCGCCCTTAATCAAGGCGATAACAGGGGCAAAAATTGGCATCGGTGAACACATTACCAAAGTTCAGGAAATCTTCCGCCCGGTCTTTAACATTACGGATTTGAAAACTGATGGGTCGGATTTTGACCGTTTGTTTGCTGGTGGGGACACCATCAAAATTGGTAATCTTGAAATGGAGGTTTTATTTACTCCCGGCCATACCCCAGCGGACGTGAGCTACAAAATCGGCACTAATGTATTTGTGGGTGATACATTGTTTATGCCTGATTTTGGCACAGCGCGCACAGATTTCCCAGGGGGAGACGCTGAAGCGCTTTATGATTCAATCCAATTATTGTTACAACTCCCTGATGATACAACGCTTTTCATGTGCCATGATTATAAGGCGCCCGGCCGTGACAATTATGCATGGGAGACCTGCGTCAAAGAGCAGAAAAATAACTTGCACATCAAAGGGGACGTCTCTAAGGAGCATTTCGTTGCGATGCGTAATGAGCGCGATGCCGCACTTTCGGTCCCTCGATTATTACTCCCCTCCATTCAGGTAAATATTCGGGCAGGGCGATTTCCCAAAGCCGAACAAAATGGCGTTCACTATCTATTGGTGCCCGTCAAAGCCAAAAATTCAAAACTGGTGCTAAACACTTAACCGTCTTGGTGCTCCGCCACTCCCATTCTTTTTTTATGAAGTCGATATACAATGAGCTTTTCTCCCTTCGCCGCCCTTTTGGTGGCTCAAACAATTCCGGTCCAAAAATGGAAAATATTTCCGCGTCCTCCGCGGTTCAATTCCATGGTGACGACGACACAGTCTTTGTCGATGTACGTGGACACGGGGAAGTTTCTTTTTCCGGAACCATAGCAGGGGCAATCATTGCGCCGCTGCAAGAGTTCGCCAATCATGCTAAATCGGATGGTTCCTCAACTCTTCCTTCAGTTGAGGATGGTAAACGGATAATTCTAGTATGTGCATCGGGTGCGCGTTCAGGCGCTGCGGGCCAACAATTGGTGCGCATGGGTTATACAAGTGTTGCCAACCTTTCCGGGGGCATTGGCGCTTGGGCACGCGCCGGCGGCGCCATGGGTAAATAATTTTGGGCAAATAGTTTGCTCAACTTATACAACCCAAGGTAATAATGCCGACAGCAACAAAACCCTAGATAAAAATCTTGCACAAAAACTGGGATGGCTTTATATAGCCATCTCGTACCCGGGCTGTCCGGCCAAATAGGCATGCCGTGGCAACCCTTAAATCTCTTTCCCGCTATCAAAGCGGGGACAATAGAAAGCAGAGAAAATGCCAAAATTGAAGACTAAATCGGGCGCAAAAAAGCGCTTTAAAGTCACAGCCACAGGCAAAGTGATGGCTGGGGCAGCTGGTAAACGCCACCGTCTTATGAGCCACAATTCGAAATATATTCGGCAAAATCGCGGCACGTCCGCCCTTTGCACTGCGGATGCCCGCACTGTAAAGTCATATATGCCGTATAACCGCTAGTTTGTGAGCGCTTTCTCGAAAAAGTGGTTTTTCCGGTTTTTCGTGTTCAAAGCGCGACAACACAATATTCTAAGACATTTGGAGCATAAGAAATGGCCCGCGTTAAAAGAGGCGTCACCGCCCACGCCCGACACAAAAAAGTAATCGACAAAGCCAAAGGTTATTATGGCCGTCGCAAATCAACCTTCCGCGCCGCAAAACAAGCGGTGGAGAAGGCCGGTCAATACGCCTATCGGGATCGCAAGACCCGTAAACGTAATTTCCGCGCCCTGTGGATTCAGCGCATCAATGCGGGTGTCCGTGAACATGGTTTGACCTATGGTCGATTTATCGACGGCCTCAGCAAAGCTGAGATTGCGGTCGACCGGAAAGTTCTGGCAGATTTAGCCGTTCGCGAACCTGAAGCCTTTGGTGCCCTTGTTGCACAGGCCAAAATCGCGCTCGCCTATCTTGAGCCAGTTGAAAAAACCACCCACGATCGCTTTTCTGCTTAAAAGGTTTTCCTTTACG
Source organism: Alphaproteobacteria bacterium (assembly GCA_024279675.1). Taxonomy (GTDB): domain Bacteria; phylum Pseudomonadota; class Alphaproteobacteria; order Rhizobiales; family Devosiaceae; genus DROE01. The sequence goes on along the minus strand of JAJRRG010000250.1, from coordinate 106 downwards.
GGGATTACCCTTTTATCAGCAGACCTCAAGCTATTCTGAGGCCAAAAATCAAGCCTTGCATCTTTTACCGTTGAAAAGCGGGCCGATGCAGGGCTATTTGTGTTTG
>JAJRRG010000249.1 GCA_024279675.1 Alphaproteobacteria bacterium | reverse complement strand
TTTCTTTCAATGGCGAGTAGCTTAGAACAGCGAACGAATAAGTTTTCTCATATCATACAAGGTTTCCCCGATGGCTCGCCAATTTATTTATCACATGCACGATTTATCCAAGGCCTATTCCGGGGGTAAAAAGGTGCTCGATGGCGTGCATTTGAGTTTTTACCCGGATGCAAAAATTGGCGTGCTTGGCCCCAATGGTTCAGGTAAATCCACTTTGCTCAAAATTATGGCCGGGCTCGACACCGAGTACACTGGGGAGGCGTGGGCCGCCGAGGGCGCAAAAATTGGCTACCTAGCGCAGGAACCACATCTGGACGAAAGCCTTGATGTGCGCGGCAATGTGATGATTGGGGTCAAGGAAAAGCAGGCCATCCTTGATCGCTACAATGAATTGATGATGAACTATTCCGAAGAGACAGCTGACGAAGGGGCGGCGTTGCAAGACCAGATTGATGCGGATGATCTTTGGGAACTGGATTCAAAAATTGATATGGCCATGGAAGCTTTGGGGTGCCCCCCTGCAGATTCTGAAGTGGCGAACCTATCCGGGGGCGAAAAGCGTCGGGTGGCCCTGTGTCAATTATTGCTCGCCAAGCCTGATCTATTGTTGCTTGATGAGCCAACCAACCATCTGGATGCGGAGACCACGGCGTGGCTGGAAAAGCATTTACGAGAGTTTGCCGGTGCTGTTTTAATCATCACCCACGATCGCTATTTCCTTGATAATGTAACGGGCTGGATTTTAGAACTCGATCGTGGGCGTGGCATTCCTTACGAGGGTAATTATTCCGCTTATTTGAAACAAAAAGCTAAACGTTTTGCCCAAGAACAGCGCGAGGATACGGCGCGCCTCAAGGTGATGGAGCGCGAAGCGGAATGGATGGGCATGAGCGCACAGGCACGCCAAAGCAAATCCAAGGCGCGTATTAAAGCCTATGATGAATTGGTGAAGGTCAACGAAGCACGCACACAAAGTTCTTCGGCGCAGATCATAATTCCGCCCGGGGAACGGCTGGGGCAAGAGGTGATCAATGTTGAAGAATTGAGTAAAAGTTTTGGCGAGAAACTGCTGATTGATAATCTTACATTCAAGCTACCCGCCGGGAGTATTGTGGGGATTATCGGGCCAAACGGGGCAGGTAAAACCACTTTGTTCCGCATGATTTCGGGGCAGGAACAGCCCGATTCTGGCACCATTACTATTGGCGAAACCGTAAAAATGGGTTTTGTTGATCAGAGCCGAGATTCGCTGGACCCCAATAAAACTGTGTGGGAAGAAATTTCCGAGGGCAGTGAAGTCATTGAGCTTGGAAAACGAGAGATCAATTCGCGGGCCTATACATCGAGCTTTAATTTTAAGGGTTCGGATCAACAGCAAAAAGTGGGCAACTTGTCCGGTGGGCAACGCAATCGGGTGCATCTGGCTAAGATGCTTAAATCCGGTGCAAATGTTCTTCTGCTTGATGAGCCAACCAATGATCTGGATACCGAAACCCTTGCGGCGCTGGAAGAGGCGCTTGAGGAGTTTGCCGGTTGCGCCGTTATCATTTCGCACGATCGCATGTTCCTTGATCGGTTGGCGACGCATATTTTAGCCTTTGAGGGCAATTCCCATGTGGAATGGTTTGAGGGCAACTTTGAAGAATATGAGAAGGACAAAATTCGCCGCCTTGGAGCCGAAGCGGTGAACCCCAAACGGGTGAGCTATAAACCACTGACACGGTAGGATTTGAAAATGATAAACTACAAAATCGTTAGTTTGGCGGCATCCGCGTTATCTGTTGTGTTGTTTGTGCTTCTTTTGTTGGTTCCTGATGTAATATTTTGGGTATTTGGCATTGAGGGCAACGAATTGGCGCGACTAATGTCTCGCCGTGCGGCCATGTTGTTTTTGGGCTTGGCAATCATCGCATATTTGGGACGGGATGCAATTAATTCGGCGTTGAGGCAAGCCGTTTGTCTGGGGATGGGCTCTTTGATGTTCGGGTTAGCTCTAACAGGGATTTATGAATTTTCCCGAGGGTTTGCTGGCGCCGGAATTTTATTGGCTGCTTTGAGCGAACTAGGGTTTGGTTTTGCTTTCACTCGGATTTGGTTGGCGGGGCGCGCGCAAAATTAATTTTTGAACCGCTGGCAGAGCAGGGGGACGCCGTTGCACAAAGGCTCGCCCAGCAATGCCGTACTGCAAACTATTTGGATTGCGCGGAATTTCAATGGGGGTTTTTGCGGTTCGGCGTGAAAGGGAAGAGAATATGAAATTTGGACTTGGAATTTTGGCGGTTTTTCTAAGCGTTTTCCTCACGGTTCCGGCAATTGCTGATCCGGGCAGCGTGGTAATTTCCAAAAATGAATTCAATATTTTTACCAAGCAAGCCAAAACAAAACCTAAAGGGCCGGCGCCGGTACTCGAACAGGATGCGGACCCAGCGGAGGAGACGGATGAATTTACCGATTTGTCGGGGGCTGCCCTTGCGAATTACATCTAGGCCAAGCTTAGAATTGCCAATGCAAAAAGCGCGGATGCAGATAGTTTGGATTTAACTGACTTAAGCGAATTATCCAGACTGCCCCCTGAAATTTCAGAGCTAACCTCATTGAGTTTTGTCGATTTATCATACACCAGCTTAACAGATTTATCTCCGTTATCTGGTCTTGATGCTTTGCAGGGCCTGTTTATTGCACACACGCCGATGTCGGATTTAAGTTCTTTGCATGATTTACCGTCTTTGCAGAACCTATATATGGCGGCTACTCAAGTTGTTGATCTTTCCCCGGTTTCAAATTTTCCAACCCTTATCTCTATATCGATGCGCGATACTTCCCTGGTGGACATATCTGCGATTTCGAGTTTGAAGGCATTGGAATGGCTGGATATTGCTGAAACGGGTGTGTCTGATTTGACGCCGTTGGTCGACCTAGAGGCGTTACGCATGCTGGATGTCAGCCAGACGATGGTTTCAGAAAAGGCTATTTTGATGCTGGAAAATCTCGGCGGTGAGGAACTGCGCATTTCAAACATTCCCCTACCAGGCTCTTAACCTGGATTGTCGGCCAACCCCAAAAAGCGGGCCCCTTGCATATTATGCAGGAGGTTCCATTTCTGCACTTGGTCGCCAGATATGCTGACGGGGTGGTTATTTGGCGCCAATTAGTATTGGGAGCTAAATCCAAGGCTTGCGGAAACCGCATACGCGCCCGTACCAAGATATGTGGCCTTTGCCGACAGATCGAGGGCGGATGTATCGTTGATTTTGAGCGCCGCATCAATGCCGAGATAGGGGCTGATGGTGGTATTTGTCAGCACAGGTAACGTCAGGGCCTGACTAAGCAGAGTGATGTCTCTTGTCGCGGCGCTTAGATTTTGGCGATAGTTTACGCCGCCTCTAACCGTCATACTGAAATCCTGAGCATTGTAGGAGACTGCCAACTCTGCACTTCCCTCAAAAACTTGTATCATGGTTGAGCCAATTGTTGCGTTGGCATTGGACCCCGTTTCTGTATAGGCGTCCACGGATTGGGTCGCATAACGAAGCGTAGAACTGGGGGTGATCACCCAGCCTTCACCAGCTTCAAAATCAGCGCCAACCCGTAATTCTGGCGCGAGGAACCACGTGTTGAAATTGCCCAGCGCGTGGTCTTCGCCCAAGGTCGCCAGATTATCGTTGACGTACCGGTCTGAACGATTGTTCGACCAGCCTCCATAAAGGGCAAAGTCAGCGAAGAAATTGTTCATTTTGGCAGAACCATAAATCCCCCCCACAATGCCTTTACCAATTATGGTTTGGGAGGTGACCCATTTGGAATTCACGCTCAGGCTTGATGCCTGATAGCCAACCATGGTACCAAGGGCCAAGTTCTCGTTCAAGACGTAAGCGGCACCGGCGGCAACACCGCCACTCAGATGGGTATAATCGTTATAAATGGTTTGGGTGGGCTGGCTGGAAAAATTGCCATATCCTTGGAGCCACCAATCATTGGCTTGTGTCTTGTCACGGGAAACATCTGATAGGGAGCTTACGATATCCGCTAACACGTCCGGCGCGGCTGAGAGAGCTGTGGGGTCAAGGGTGGCGAATTGGTTGGTGGCGGCATCCCATGCCCAGGGAACGGGGCCGGACACGGCCACATCTGCTGGATTGCCGTTAAATTTCCAAAGGTTGGAGTGGGATCGACCGGTGGTGATTTCTGCAACGTTGAAGTTGCCCATTTCAATTGCGCCGCCAATAAAAGCAGGGGCGTTTAGAGCGAGTTGATTGTCTGATCCGGTAAATTCGATTGCTGCAGATTTTGCTGCAACGATATTGCCAGAATGGGTCACCATATTTCCGGTGCCGGCAAAAATGCCGCGTCCATTGGGGCCAAACGTTGTGATCGCGCCTGAATTGTCCACGGTGCTGTCATCAATTACAAGAATGCCATGGGCGTTGCCGTTGGTGGTGATGGTGCCTGAGTTGGTCACGCTGATATTGTTACCTCCGCCCGATCCTATGCCCGCACTCCCATTTGAGTTGATAATAATTGTGCCCGAATTATTCAGTGTTGTTGTGCCATTTGCTATGAGGGCTTGCTGCTGCGGCTCTTGTTGCGGCTGTTGTGGTTGTTGTGGCGGCACCTCGACGTTGACCTTAAAGCCCATGCCAAAACTGTTTGCGCCGTTGACGATGATTGTCCCGGAATTGCTGAGATTGTTATTGACCCCTTTGCTAAGTGTACCAAAGCTATCTGCACCATTTGTTGTGATGGTGCCCGAATTGACAATTGTATTGTTGTTCAGGCCTGACATGCCAGCGCTGGCATTGCCGGAAATGGTAATTGTTCCGCTGTTCAAAAAACTATTGTTGTTTTGGCCATCAATCCCGTTTGAATTGATTGCCCTGGTAACAATTACTCCTGAATTGGTGACGGTATTACTATTTTGAACAAAAATTGCATGTATTGAATCGCCATCCGTTGTGATGCTACCCGCGTTGGTAATTGTATTTGAATCAGCTAAAAACATTCCAACGGAAGCGGCACCTGAAGCCGTAATTGAACCGGCGTTAAGAATTGTATTGGACGTTCCTAACCCTAGAATAGGAGGCAATGTTGTGTGCGTAATGGAGCCACCGGCTTCAATGATCAAAATATCATTTCCATTAAGGATATTCGCCACGCCACCATTTTGCTCAACACTTGCGCCCGAAATAGTAAATTCAGCGGAAATTGCAGGACTAGTCAGCAGGGTAGTGGAAAACAGTAGCGTCAAAGTGACTTGACGAAGTGTGTGATTTTGCATGTATTGTCCCTAAAGCTCAACGCCTGACTCAGTTGTCAGGTCTCTTTTTTGAAAGAATTTTTATTGAAACTGGATGGGTATATCGCCTAGCATTTGTAGGGGCGCGATAGAATTTCTGATAAGTTTTTCCAAAAGAACTCATGCAAGAGAATAGTTGCAGGGTAGCAAATGCAGGGTAACAAGTGCAGGGTAGCAAGTGAGTGAGTTAGAAAAGCTTTATGAGAGCGCCGGGAGACATCTGGCGGCATCTCCTCAGCAATGGCCTGCATTTGCGAAGGACTTCCAAAGCATATTTGGCGGTGGGGTTGTGTTATATCGTCCCTCTTTTGCGAATGGTGTTCTGGCATGGCGTTCCGCTGAGCAAATTGTTGCCACAACCCATCTGGAATACGCCCTAAATTATGTGCAACATCAGGTTTTTGAATCAAATCAGATCCCCGACGGTTCACTCAATCCGTTGGAGCCCAGTCGACGTAGCGACATTATTCCCGATGCTATATTTCGTAACTCAGAAGTTGCTAAGAATTTTTTCATCCCGCGCGGCATTTTTTATATGCTGGCGGTATCGGCCATATTGAGCGATGAAACTCATTTGATGATGGTTGTATGGCGCAGTGAAGAAGAGGGTAATTTTTCTGATATTGAAAAACAGCGCATCGCCTTGTTTATGCGGTATTTAGCAACGCTTATTCCGATTGAAAACAAGGAAGAAGTTGAAAATGCCAATGACGCGGTGGAAGAATTTGGCATGAAATATGCGCTCACCGGTGCAGAAGTTGATGTGTTGTCAGATCTGCTAAAAGGAAAATCGTTAAAGGCCATAGCGGATGAAAGCGAGCGTTCCTATGGTACGGTGCGTTGGCATGTTCAAAATATTTTGGAGAAATGTCAGGTGAAATCTCAAAAAAATCTGCTCAGAGAGTTTTATGGCTTGATTAAGCGTTGAGGCCAGCCTTTTGAGTGGTACGGCATCCCTTGTAATTGTACGTTGATGTATCAGGATCGTGATTTTTGTTCTCCCTATGAAATGCTTTAATTTACACGTGTATTGCACAAGCTAAGAAGCGCTATGATATCGCGTGGGGGAGTTGTTATCGGAGGCATTGCTGCTGCGGCAATTGCAGGGGCGGGGGCAATTTCATGTGTGTATTTAAGGAAGTTCTGGTCTAAATGACTCAACTGAATGTATTGCCCGATAGCGAAGGGCCGGGATTTTCTGGCCTTGACCTGAGTGCCAAACGCGATGGGTTGCGTAAAATTTCCGGGCTTGTTGCCTATTCGGGCAAGCATATGCTGTCGGTAAATGAAAACGACGTGCCATTTGGCCTTGGGCTTGATATGTTGGATGTGCAAGATTGGGTTTTGTATGATCGTGCCAATGGGCGTTGGGCGGGCGCACATTGGGAGCGTGGCCTTTTTAACCAGCGCGCACGTTTTACCACCACTAGTTTTAGTGATGCTTGCACGTTCTTTGTTGCCGAGTTTGGTCGCTGGGGAAACTTGTTTGATATGTTACAGACCATACCGGGTCAGCCAAAACATATCTATGCGGATGCGATGTCTGCCAACATTAAGACAGGGCAGTTTGAAATTGATATTCGTGCTGCTTTTCGGGCGGTAGAAAAACGGTTTATGGAACATGGGATTATAGGTCGGCTATCAACTGCTGATGAGTTAGTGGGAGCGAAGGCGAAACTGTTTCTGCATCAGGGGATGTATTGTATTGAGGCCCATGGAAATAGTGGAACTAAAAACAAGTGTTGGTTTTCTAACATCGGGTTGGCGCTTAAGGCCTTCATTTTGGTGGCCATGGATCGTTCCGTCATTGTCGCGGATAGACAGTCAATTTTTTACACAATATAATTTTTACCAAATGTACAAATGTGTCTTGAGGATGCCGCGATTTAACGGCAAAGTAGCTTTTTGATTTGCTAAAAATAGGATATTTTGCGTGAAAAGATTTTTTCAAATTGTTGCACTGGCTTTTTTGTTCATGACCCAAGGTGTAATTGCTCAGGACTTTGAAGCGGGCCTCGCGGCTTATAATGAGCGTGATTACGCGACGGCGGCCAGTAATTGGCTACCTTTGGCTGAGCAGGGGCACGCCCAAGCACAGTATAATCTTGGGGTGATGAGTGAACGGGGCATCGGGCAGGCGCAGGACTTTGAACAAGCGGTGCGATGGTATGCAATGGCCGCTGATCAGGGCCGTGCTGATGCACAAAGCAATTTGGGCGCTTTATATGCAGCGGGTCGTGGCGTAACCAAAGATAATGCGCGCGCGGTGCAATTGTATATGATGTCAGCGGAGCAGGGGCACAAGTTGGGCCAGTATAATCTGGGTGTTATGTATGCAACAGGGCAAGGGATTGCTCGAGACGATGCGGAATCTTTGAAATGGCTTCTGCGCGCCGCTGAACAAGGGGAAGCTCGGGCGCAAAATAATGCCGGGGTTCTATATCGGGACGGACGGGGAACTGAGACCAATGATGTGGAAGCTGTAAGCTTGTTTACAGCGGCGGCTGAACAAGGCTACCCAAATGCCCAAGCGAACCTTGCCAGAATGTATATACAAGGGCGCGGTGTGGCGTTGGATGTTTCTGTTGCGCTTGCCTGGTATATTAAAGCTGCGGAGCAGGGTCATGCTGCCTCACAAATGGACTTGGCAGTGGCTTACCAGCAAGGGCTTAGCGGCATTGCGGTAAGTAATGCGGCGGCGTTTCACTGGTTTGGGCGTGCGGCCCGCAATGGCATTCCTCCAGCGCAATTTGAATTGGGCCTGATGTATGCCAAAGGTGAACCCGTTGAGATGAATAACCTAAAGGCACATATGTGGTGGAATATCGCAAATTACAATGGTTATGAGCGGGCAGCTGGAAATCTGGAGATTGTTGTTAAACGCATGAGCGCTGATGAGATTGCTCAGGCACAAGCAATGGCTCAAACGTGTTTCAGTTCGCGTTATCAGGACTGTTGATAGGATCGTCTTTTCGACTATTCAAAATGTAATTCAGCGGATCCCAATAGTGTTCATCACAAATTTTGGGGTATGGTATCAATAAATCTGGTTGGCGGGGTTCTTCCCCGTCTGCTAGGGCTTGGTATTGCGCCGTTTGGGGCGCGGGGAGCAAGCCTTGAGCACAGATCATCAAACGCCAACAAATGAGAATTCTGCGTCAAGCGATGTTCGTCCCTCAAGTGATGTGCGGCTTGGGGTGTTCGCCGCTCTCGGTGCCTACGGGGTGTGGGGTGTGTTTCCGCTATTGTTCAAGATGTTGGACGGGGTTAGTCCGACTTTAATCGTTGCGCATCGGGTTGTCTGGTCACTTATTTTTGTGGGTGGCATATTGCAATGGCAGGGGCGCATGGGCGAGGTTCGCGCGGCTTTGCGAGATCGTAAAGTTCTCAGCATTATTGGCCTTTCGGCTGCTTTTTTGGCGCTAAACTGGCTCGTGTTCATTTGGGCGGTTGGCGCGGGACGGGTGCTTGAAATATCCCTTGGCTATTTTCTTAACCCATTGGTCAATGTGGCTTTTGGCATGGCATTTTTGGGGGAAAAGCAAAATAGGTGGCAATGGGTGGCGATTGTGCTCGCCATTGTTGCGGTGGGTGTGCAATCGGTAGGGTTGGGCGCGTTTCCTATTGCGTCAATTACCATGGCTTTTTCCTTCGGGTTTTATGGGTTTTTGCGCAAAACCGTTTCCGTGGGGTCTGCGCCGGGCCTGTTCATCGAAACATTACTCATGCTCCCCATTGCGCTGCTTTACATCGGTTATATCATCTTAAATTCAGGCATGGGGGTGCATGGGGATCCCAAACTTATGTCCTATCTGGTGCTTACGGGGCCAATAACGGCGGGGGCTTTGCTGTTATTTGCCTTTGCGGCGCGGCAATTGCGGCTTACAACATTGGGCATGTTTCAATATATTGCCCCAACGATGCATTTTTTAACGGCGATCTATATTTTCCATGAACCATTAAACACTGTGCAATTGATCAGTTTTGTGATGATCTGGGTTTCCCTTGGGATATATACGATGGATTCGCTTGGGTCACGGCAAAAGCTGAAAATCAGGAATGCGACAAATGGTTGAAATAATTCCAGCACAAAAACGCTCAGGTAAAGTCTTGGGGGTCTATTCAGCCCTTGGTGATGGATTTGAAACACGTTCGGTTGAGGCGCTCGAATTGACCTATGAAGGCATTCCGGGGGATCGACATGCGGGGCTAACGCGGCCTAGCAATGCGCGCGAGCCATGGTATCAACGTGGCACTGAAATGCGTAATGAACAGCAAGTTTCAATATTGGCGGAAGATGAACTTGCCGCGATCGCCAAGGATTTGGAATTGGATCAAATCAAACCGGAATGGTTGGGGGGCAACATTTTCCTTTCTGGTATTGCGCATTTATCATTGTTGCCACCGCGCACTCTTTTGATGTTTGAGGGTGGGGTCACCGTGCGTGTTGATGGGGACCGAGGACCATGTAAAATTTCTGGGCGTTCTTTATCTGATCAATTTGAGGATCGTGAGGATCTGGTTTTTGCTTTTCCAAAAATTGCGAAATATCGTCGTGGCCTTGGGGGATGGGTGGAAGTTCCTGGTCATATCAAGCCGGGTGAAAACGTGAGCGCGCGAATCTGGGAACAGTGTATTTATCCCGGCTAAAGCGTGTCTCCCAAAAGTGTGTAACGGTTTTGGGATAAAAGACACGCGAAAACAAATAGATAAAGCAGGTTGCGTGAATACTATTGAACGCGACATGCTCTAGGGGCCAACAAACGTTATTTGTATGTCCTTAAAAAATAGAAACAGTTTTATTCAATTTGTCCCGGCTCTTTTCATTGGGCATGGATAAACTTATGTCAGATTACCTCCAGAATTAAATTGTATCGGTCGGAGGATGACATGCAAAATAGCACTAAGGACATTTCAGCGTTTGGTTCGTTTCGCGCATTGGATGGAGATGGCGACGCGGTGGAGCGGGAACAATTGTTTCGCAATGTAGCGCGTTTGTTTTCGTTTGTTTGTGACCGTGTTGATGATGGGCAAGTGGAACAATATGACGAAGTGCTTTGTCAATTGGCGGAACTTGTGGAAGTTGAAGGGCGCTCTGAGGTTGCCCATCTGCTTGCTCCGCTAAAACGGGCGCCGGGCATGGTCGTGGTGAAGTTAGCCAACGATGATATTGAGGTTGCGCAACCCCTGCTTGAGTTTTCCAATGTACTCTCGGACGATGATCTCATTGAAATTGTGGGTGCAAAATCTGAAAGCCATCGCACTATTATTGCCGGGCGTAGCAGTGTACCCGAACGGGTTGGTGACGCCATCGTTTTTCATGGTGGCAGTGAGTCTGTGACGCGTTTGGTGAGCAATGATTGTGCCGAATTGGGTGAAAATACTTTGGCTAAACTGGTTGAAAAGGCAACTCTTGATACCAGTATGGCGCAAAATTTACGCGGACGGGCAGACATTGACTGGCCAGCGTTACAGGATCAAATAAGCGATGCCGGGGATAGTGTTCTTGAAAAACTCTCCAAAACTGAATTGGCGTCAGATGAAAGAACCATTGACCAAGTGAATGCGGTTGTTTTTGAACGCATTCGTAATCGCGCTGGCTTTAAGGCCAGTTCGTGGGGTGTGGCGTGGAACCAGGTTAAAGCGCTGGGCGATCGCAAGCAATTGGATATGAGTTCGCTTAGTCGGTTTGCCCGCTTCGGTTATGGTCACCACTTTGGTGCTGCGATGGCTTCTATGCTTAACCTAAAACCAGAATCATTTGTGAAGTGGTTGGCAAAACAAGATTATCGTTCGGTCATTGTTGCTGCTAAAACTCTGGGCCTGTCCCCTGTTGCATTTGAGCAGGGTATGATGGTGTTGCCTTGGCGCAATTATCCAACAGTTGACGAAATCAAAAATGTAAAAACGCGTTTTGAAATGCTTGAGCAGTTTGAGGCCGAGGATATTTTTAATCTTTGGAAACGGCATGAGGCGAAAAATCGTCCCAGTAAATCCCAGGAGGATTTTGCGGTCGCGATCTAGGAACTTGATTCAAGAGCCTAACCCTAAGCCATAGTTTTAGCGTGAAAAAGTGCTGGCGCCCATCACTCCAATCATATAAGGATATCTTTATATGATTGGGGATTTGTTTGGCTGAATTTGATAAATTAGTAGAGGCTCTTAAGGCTGCAGGCGAAGTAACACGCTTGCGGCTTTTGGCTTTGCTGGCCGATGGTGAGCTCTCTGTTAAAGATATTACTGATATTTTGGCCCAAAGCCAGCCCCGTGTTTCTCGACACTTAAAATTGCTTGCGGAGGCGGGGCTTGTGGTGCGCAATGCGGAGGGGGCATGGGCCTATTATCGGATTGCTGATTCTGGGAGCAGGGGCGAATTGGTTGCCTCAATTCTTCAACAGCTTCCAAAAGAGGATGCCGTTTTGGTTGCCGATCATCATGCCCTGGAAAAAGTAAAGTTGGCCCACCAGAGCAAAGCGAATAAGTATTTTGCCCAGGTTGCACAATCGTGGGATAAATTGCGCAAACTGCATGTACCTGAATCAGCGGTTGAAGCTGCGATTTTGAAATATGTTGGGCCGAAACGCATTAATAATCTATTGGACATGGGCACGGGAACAGGTCGCATGCTTGAATTGCTGAGCGATGTATATGTTCACGGCACCGGTATTGATTTCAGCCGTGAAATGATCGGGGTTGCGCGGGCAAAATTGGCGGCGGCTGGGATTTCCCATGCACAAATTAGGCTGGGCGACATTTCTGAGGACGAGGCTAAAGATGGCTCTGGCGCGCTCGATGCTTCAGATGCGCTTGCGAATTTGGTTATATTACACCAAGTTCTGCATTATTTTGATGATCCGGGGCGTGTTTTGTCTAACGCTAGTGCGCGCCTTGCCGATGGTGGACGGATTCTTGTGGTGGATTTCGCGCCCCATGATTTAGAGTTTTTGCGTGAGCGCGATGCCCATCGTCGCTTGGGGCTCTCCGAGCAACAAATGCAAATGTGGGGGCAATTCTGCGGATTAAAAATTGATCATTTTGAGCAAATTACCAATCAGCATTCCAATGAAACGACGGACAAAAGTCTAGTTGTTTGTTTATGGGTGCTCACTAAATCAAAGGGAACCTAGAGTTTTGACACCGCCTAATTCACCCACACGCACCAGCCGTATGACCAGTGATCAGAAACCGGATATTGATCTGTCATTTGAGTTTTTTCCCCCAAAAAGCGAAGTGGCTGAGGCGCGGTTCTGGACGTCCCTTGAAAAACTGGTGCCGCTTGGCCCGCGTTTTGTTTCGGTGACCTATGGTGCGGGGGGCTCCACAAGGGAGCGTACCTTGCGCATGGTGTCACGCATTACTGCGGAAACTGGAATTGATGCGGCGGCGCATCTTACCTGTGTCGGGGCAAGCCGGGGTGAAGTGGATGACGTGGTGCGCGGATTTTATGATGCGGGCGTGCGCCGGATTGTGGCCATTCGGGGGGATCCGGTGGCGGGAATTGGCGAAAAATTTATCCCCCATGCTGATGGCTATGCCAATGCGGGGGAGCTGGTCGCCGGTATAAAAAAGATTGGCAATTTTGATATTTCCGTGGCCGCCTATCCTGAACGGCATCCAGAAAGTGCCGACTGGGCTGAGGAAATTGATAATTTGAAGCGAAAAAGGGATGCGGGCGCAGCGCGGGCGATTACGCAGATGTTTTTTGATAATAGCGATTTCTGGCGATTTATGGAGCGGGTGGAAAAATCTGGTCTGAATATGCCCATCGTACCCGGTATTCAGCCCATTCATAATTTCACGCGCATTAGTAGCTTTGCCAAAAGCTGTGGGGCCAGTATCCCGGAATGGTTGGCGGATCGGTTTGATGGATTGGAGGATGATGCAACGACCCATGCGTTGGTTGCGGCCTCCCTTGCGGCGGAACAAGTGAGTGAATTGCTGGATGGGGGAGTGCGCCAATTCCACTTTTTCACTATGAATGATGCAACTCAGGCGCTGGCATTGGCACGAGTATTGGGGGCTAGTTCGGAATAGTTTTTCCACAACAGCCTTTATTTACCATAATACAGCCATTTTTTTGGGGTCTGTGGCTTTTGGCGGGGGCGCCGAAAGAAGGAAAGTTGCATGGCAAATCGTGTAACGGGAGTGCGGTCTGCATTGCTGGCACTCACAGGAATTGTTTTTCTATCAAGTCTTGGGGTCTCGACCCTTGGATTCTCGCAAGGGATTGATTGGGACAATGGGGCACAATTTAACGCCGAGAGTGCAGGTTTTATAGGCCCCCAACTTTTACCCACAGAATTGGACGAGGATTCCGAAGTACAAACGGGTGATTCTCAATCTGAGCTTGAGCCGGCTAGAAACGCGTCTGCAAAAACTTTAACGCCAGAGCAGGAACAGCAAATTCGCGTGGCCTATGGCACATATTTGGCCAGTCGGGTCGGCGCGGGGGATGGTATCGTTGCCGGGCAAGTTAGGCAAATTCAACCTGTGGGACGAAGTGAACCTGTGGCCGATAATGTTCAGGCAATCAGCCCAGAAGATGTGGTTGAAGAAGATGTTTTAACAACGGCCTCAATCGCATTGGAAAAAACGATTTCAAACATTGACGAGATTGATGACACCTTGGTTGCTCCGGTGCCGGCACCTTTTGCCTTGCGCCCGGTTCTGCCTGTACGCCCTGCGGGTGTGGCAGTTATTCAACCCGCCCGTGCTGTATCGGTAGATCATCTTGTGCATGTGGATGTTCCCGGTTCATGGCCGCGCCGTCTGGATCAGGTGAATAACGGAAATTTTGTGAGTATCGTGCAGAACGGTCAAAATTCCGGCGGCAATATCTTTTTGCGGGATTGGCAAAATAATCCGCAAGGCGCGGCCCAGCCTCGCCAATTTAACAATGCTCCGGTTAACAATACTTCAGAGTCATTTCCTGCAAGTGTCATGTTTGCAGGTCGCGCAAATTAGGTCTTGATCCTCGTTCATTTTGGACTTGTAACCCTTCGCGACATGGCTAGACTCTGAGCTGAAAGAAAATGAATCATCGGGGCAGATATGTCAGTTTGGCAACGCATTGAGAAGGTGCTTGGCTCGTTAGCCAATGTTCTTGACCCGGACAATTGGTTGCCCGGGGGCAAGGATGCTGCTTTTACCCTGTCCATTGTTGCGTTGTCGGCCAAGATGGCGATGGCCGATGGGGTGGTCAGTGTTTCCGAAGTTCATGCGTTCCGTAATTTTATTAAGGTGCCCCCTGAAGACGTTGAACAGATTGAGCGGTTTTTTTCCCTTGCGCAGCAGGATGTTGCCGGGTTTCGCTCCTATGCCAAAAAGGTCAAACGCATATTCGAGGTAAGCCCGCATTCTTTGGAAAGTGTCATCGAAGGTTTGTTCACCATTGCCGCTGCTGATGGCATGATTCACGAAGGGGAGTTGGAATATCTCAAGGAAGTGAGTGATATTTTTGGCTTTACGACGCAAAAATTTGAACAAATTGCCGCGCAATTTATGCTGGATGATAGTGGAACTGACCCTTATCTGGTTTTGGGGGTTGCCCCTAGTGCTAACGATAAAGAAGTAAAGCGCGCCTATCGGGCGCTGGTTCTGGAGCATCACCCCGATAGGTTGATGGCCAATAGTGTGCCTCAAGAACTGGCGGATATGGGGACAGACAGGATTGCAGCCATTAATGTTGCCTATGATGTGATTGCCAAAGCGCGCGGATTGTAGGCGCGCGCGTGGGTAGATGAAGAGGAGAAAACCAATATGACACAGGTAGAGCGGGCAATTGCTTTTGCGGCCCTTCATGTAAAAGGCAATCCAATTGTGCTGTACAATATCTGGGATTCGGGCAGCGCGCGGGCGATTGCCGGGGCAGGTGCAGCCGCGTTGGCGACCGGCAGTGCCCCCGTGGCCATGGCGCAGGGGTTTGCTGATGGGGAGCAAACGCCGCTGCAATGGGTGTATGGCATAACCTCGCAGATTGTTGCCAATGTTGATGTTCCGCTGAGTGTGGATTTCGAGGGGGCCTATGCGCGCGCCCCCGGAACCATTACCAAAAACGTCATTGGTCTGATTAAAGCTGGGGCGATCGGGGTGAATTTTGAAGATCAAATTATAGGTGGCACGGGCCTTTATGACATTGAGGAGCAAATTACGCGCATTAGGGCAGTGCGGGCGGCGGCGGATGCGACTGGCATTCCCCTGTTTATCAATGCGCGCACGGATATTTTTCTCAAGGAAACCGACCAAAGCAAGCATGGGGCGCTTTTGGAGAAGGCAATTGCGCGGGCAAAAGCCTTCAAGGATGCCGGTGCGGATTGTTTTTTTGCCCCTTTGTTGAATGATCTAGGATTGATTGAACAGCTTTGTAACGCGGTTGATTTGCCAGTGAATATTCTGAAAAAGACTGATGAACATACCTCAGATGTACTGGGGCCGCTGGGTGTGGCGCGTATTAGTTATGGGGGCGGGGCCTATATGGCGCTGATGACTCAGTTTGCAGAGACATATAAAAATATTTCCTGAAGCCAAGGGGTGAAATTGGTTTCGTTCCTTAAACAAATGCCTTAAGAGTTGCGCCGTCAGTTGACCGGGTGGCCGCGCTTATATGGATGCTTTTGCATGTTGTATAAGGGAGGAAAGTCCGGGCTCCACAGAAACACGGTGCCGGGTAACGCCCGGCGGGGGCGACCCCAGGGAAAGTGCCACAGAAAGCAAACTACCTTTTTCCCCTTGGGGCAAAAGGAAAAGGTGAAAGGGTGCGGTAAGAGCGCACCGCGGCACTGGCAACAGGGCTGGCACGGCAAACCCCACCGGGAGCAAAACCAAATAGGGATGACGCGGAAGCAATTCCGACCATGTTTTTGGGTTAGTCATCCGGGTTGGTTGCATGAGGCGTTGAGCAATTAGCGTCCTAGATGAATGGCCACCGCGCAAAGGGTTAAACCTTTGCCCTACAGAACCCGGCTTACAGGTCAACTGACACTTTTTTTCATAAAAATTATCATTAATTGGACCCAAATGAGTTTGGGAAACAGAATCTTAAAACTCAACATGCAAAGTGGGGCCAATGTTTCCCTTTT
>JAJRRG010000248.1 GCA_024279675.1 Alphaproteobacteria bacterium | reverse complement strand
GTGTCGGCTCTTAAGTCCACACATAGCACCTCATTGAAAAGAATTTCGACCCTTACAGGTCGGTTGGCGTGTAGCACCAAGAATGCGTGCTCACCCAAAGTAGAAAGAGGAAAGATGAGCGACTTGTTGCAACATGGTTCTTATGGGATGAATTATTCATCTGAATCCATGTTGTCCCACATGTTTTTTGCTCAACCTCAACGGCAAACAGGTTTTAACAAGACCTCAATTTTGAAAAAATCAGCCTCGCACAGCGCAACGAGTTCTGGCCCGGTCTCGCAAATATCGCAAGCCCTCCGGCACAGCTCAATTTGCGCGCGAGCGCTTGGAGCACATATAAATGACGACCAAAAAACGTATGCTGGTAGATGCCAGCCACCCAGAAGAAACTCGGATTGTAGTAACTAACGGAAACAAACTAGACGAATTTGATTTTGAATCGGCCACCAGACGCCAGTTGCGCGGGAATATCTACCTCGCCAAGGTGACGCGTGTGGAACCTTCGCTTCAAGCCGCATTTGTTGAATATGGCGGCAACCGTCATGGGTTTCTTGCCTTCTCCGAAATTCATCCAGATTATTATCAAATTCCTGTAGCTGACCGCGAGGAATTATTGCGCGCAGAAGCCGAAGCTGTGAGCCAACAGGCAAAAGCTGATGAGGCCAATGAGCCTGAAGAAGATGATACCGAAACAAGTGTAGATGCCAGCGACGAAGACGCCGGTGACACAGAATCCGACGCCGACGAAGATATGTCAGCGGCCCCATCGAAGGGCGATGCTTCCGATGAGGACGGCGATGCGGACACAGAAAACTCAAATGAAAACTCAGATGAAAAAGTTGAGGATCTCGGTGGCGGCTAAGGCGAAGACCTGCTGGAAACCCGTAAAAAACAACCCAAACGCTATAAAATTCAAGAAGTTATCAAACGCCGGCAGGTAATTCTGGTGCAGGTGGTAAAAGAAGAGCGCGGCAATAAGGGCGCGGCGCTGACCACTTATTTGTCCCTTGCCGGACGCTATTCTGTATTGATGCCCAACACTGCACGTGGCGGTGGAATTTCACGGAAAATCACCTCCGGAGCAGATCGCAAACGCCTTAAACAAATCGCCTCTGAGCTTAGCGTACCCGCAGGCATGGGCGTCATCTTGCGTACCGCCGGTGCCTCCCGCACCAAGGCGGAAATCCGGCGTGATTTTGAATACCTTTCCAGATTGTGGGAAAATGTGCGCCAACTTACCCTCAAATCTTCTGCCCCCAGCCTCGTCTATGAGGAGGGAAGCTTGATTAAGCGCACCATTCGCGACTTGTATAACAAAGAAATCTCTGAGGTCCTTGTTGCCGGTGATGATGCCTATCGCGAAGCAAAAGACTTCATGGAGCTCATTATGCCCTCCCACGCTAAAAACGTGAAAGCGCATAAGGAGGCCCAGCATATTTTCTCACGCTACAATGTGGAATCACAACTGGATTCCATGTTCTCACCCCAGGTTACACTGCCTTCCGGGGGCTACATTGTGATTAACCCCACTGAAGCGTTAGTGTCCATTGATGTAAACTCAGGGCGAGCGACTAAAGAACATAATATCGAAGCGACGGCCCTTCAAACCAACCTTGAAGCCGCCGAAGAAGCCGCGCGGCAATTCAGACTGCGCGATCTGGCTGGTCTGATTGTAATCGACTTTATTGATATGACGGAACGCCGTTCTATCCGCGCCATTGAAAAGCGCCTCAAGGACGCACTTAAAAACGATCGCGCCCGCATTCAAGTTGGCCGTATTTCCCATTTTGGTTTGCTGGAAATGAGTCGCCAACGTATGCGGAGCGGCATTTTGGAAAGCTCCACCAATGCCTGCCCCGTCTGTGAAGGCACCGGTATCATTCGGGCCGTCGAAAGCCTCGCGTTGATGGTGTTCCGGGCCATTGAAGATCATGTGGTGCGTAAACCCAACCAATCTATCGAAGTTAAAGCCCCCACAGAGGTTGCGCTTTATCTGCTGAACTCAAAGCGCGGATCATTGATCGAGCTGGAAAACCGCTTCAACCTTTCCATTACAGTGAGCGCCGATAATCTCAAGAACGCCTCTGAATATACAATCGGACGCGGTGATGATCGGGCGGATCAAATCCAGAGCGCCAGCCCAGCCATAAAAGCACAGGCCCTGCCCCCCGCGCAAAACGAAGCGAACGATGAGAGTGAAAGCGATTCTCGGCCTCAACGTAAGCGCCGCCGTCGCAAGTCCTCCAACTCCCAAAATTCAAATGCTCAACACTCAAATACCCAACATTCCAACGACGATAATGCCAGCGTCTCTAGTGATACAAGTGAGGCCGGGACAGAGGACGAAAGCACACAAAACACCGCCCCCACCCCCGATGGCGAGCAGGACGACCAGCCACGCAAACGCCGCCGTAGAGGCCGCAGAGGCGGACGCCGCAATCGCAACAACGCCACTGGCGAAAACGAAAATATGAACGGGACTAACCAGGCAAACCTTGAGACAGGTTCTGATAACCAAGAGGCAAATGCATCTGCGACCACGACTGAGCAAGGCGCACAAAACGAGCAGAATAGCGTTGATCCTGCCGCCGCGGAACAACCAGCCCAAAGCACAAGCGAAAAAGCGCCCATCGATAGCGCAGAAGAAAAAGAAGTAAAAAAGCCCGCCAAACGTCGTACCCGCAAAAAGAAAAGCGATGACGAGAAAAAAAGCGAAAAACCTGCAAAATCAGAGAAATCTAAAGGTGCCAAAAAAGACAATAAGTCCGAAGTAAAGCCCGAACCTGTAGCCACAGCGCCACAGGAAAATTCTCCAGAAGCAGCCCAAGAAAAGCCCAAGAGAGACCTTCCTGAAGAGGGCGTTATTGTCAGCTCCTCAAATACCGAAACCAAAGCGGCGCCGAAAAAGAAGGGCTGGTGGGCACGCTGGTAAAGAGCCCTCACCCTATTATATTCAGATTTACCGCCGGTCGTATTTTGTATGCACTGGCGGTTTTTCGATTATGGCTTACGCTCAATAACGTGAGCTCACTCAAGACATTGTGAACAGCCAGAAGTGAATAATTGGTGTCCTTTGGTGATTTAGGCATGTTTTAAGTTTAAGTATGTCAAAGTCTGATTATATCCAAGCCAGATTCTAACAGAATCGAATTTCTACCAACCAAAACTTATCAAAACCAGGTTTTCACAAACTTGAATTTACCGGAGAATTTTATGTCGCGCACAGTGCTAGCCCTCAGCGTTCTTGTTCTAGGCCTTATGGCTTTCATTGCCGTGCTGATGTTTAATCCGGCAAACTCCATGTTTGCCTCTACAAACAATGGTTTGAACGAAGATTCGGTTCGCACAATCGTTAGCCAAATGTTGGCCGAACAAAACGCACAATTGGCAGAGCAAGATGAAGCAGCGCTAAAAGAGCTGACCCAAAACGAGGTTGCAATCGCTGCACCCGTGCTTTCCTCCGACCTGTTAAACCCCATGATTGAAGAATATTTGATGGGTAACCCCAAAATTCTTCAAAGGGTATCAAATGCTTTACAGGAGCAACTTCGCGTCGAAGAGCTGGAAACAGCTAAACTTAGCTTGGCTTCCTATCAAACTGAGATTTATGAGGAAGCCGGCGATGTGGTGCTTGGAAATCCAGATGGGGACGTTACGCTGGTTGAATTCTTTGATTACAATTGTGCATTCTGCCGCCGCGCGATGCCAGATATGGCAAAATTGCTGGAAGAAGACACAAACCTTCGTATAATTTTAAAGGAATTTCCCATCCTTTCTGAAAACTCTGTTGATGCCGCAAGGGTTGCCGTAGCCGTTGCCAGTACACCGGATTCAGATTATTGGGCATTCCATGAATTACTCTTCACGGCCCGTGGACAAATTAGTGGCGAAACTGCCCTCGCCGCCGCCAAGCAAATCGGCATGAACCCGATCAGCCTTGAACTGGATATGCAAAGCGATGCAGTCACATCCATTTTACAGCGTAACTATGCTTTGGCCCAAAATCTCAATATTACAGGCACTCCCGCCTATATTATTGGTGACGAGATCATTCCCGGAGCCGTTGGTGTTGATGCATTACGCACCAGTATTGCAAATATGCGCGAATGCGGAAGTACAATTTGCCCCACCCAATAGTTTTCATATCGAGCCAAGCACCCACATATGCGGCTAACAAATAGGCTTTTGCCACTTTTTAGTGCATTTCTTCACACTTTGCTTGCTTTGCGTGAGCACTGGTGCAAAAACTCTTAAATTATGTCTGATAAAATCCTCATTCTCAATGGCCCAAATCTAAACATGCTTGGTACCCGTGAACCGGGTATCTATGGCATGACAACCCTGCGGGACATTGAGCAACAATGTATTAAAAAAGGCAAAGAGCTTAAGCTTGAGGTCGATTTCAGACAAACCAACCACGAGGGAGAATTGATTGAATGGATACAGAAAGCCTCAGGTGAGGTTTCTGGGATCATCATCAATCCGGCATCCTATTCCCATACCTCCATTGGCACTGCAGATGCGCTTAGCGCCGTTGGCCTGCCTGTCATTGAGGTTCACATCTCTAACATTTTCGCACGCGAAACTTTCCGCCACCATTCCTATGTTTCTCCAGTCGCCTCCGGAATTATTTGCGGTCTTGGGCCAAATGGGTATATCTTGGCCCTCAATGCATTACGCGAATTGATCTAAATTTTTGGCCCCGTTCGGGCCCATAGAAAGTATTGAAGAGTATGACAAAATCATCACATGTGGATCAAGAATTAATCCGCTCAATCGCCCAATTGCTCAATGATTCTGATTTGGCGGAAATAGAAATTGAAAAAGATGATTTTCGGGTTCGTATCACACGCTCTTGGCCCTCAGAAGCGCCAGTACAGTATGCAGCGGCCCCCGTTGCAGCACCAATTGCACCAGCCGCAGCCCTTGCGCCGGCGAGCGTGGTTGAAGCTCCAGCCGCCACTGCCGCCGACAATATTGCCTCAAATCCTGGCACATTGATTTCGCCGATGGTGGGCACCTCATATCTTTCCGCTGAGCCTGACGTACCCCCGTTTGTCACCCAGGGGTCAAAGGTAACCGAAGGTCAAACTATCCTGATCATCGAAGCGATGAAAACCATGAACCAGATACCAGCGCACCGCTCTGGTACCATCACCAAAATTCTGGTTGAAAATGCACAGCCGGTTGAATATGGCGAGCCACTCGTCGTTATTGAGTAGCAAAAAAGGCTTAAACCTATGTTCAATAAAGTCCTGATAGCCAACCGTGGTGAAATTGCTCTGCGCATCTTACGCGCCTGCAAAGAACTGGGCATCCAGACCGTTGCGGTCCACTCCGTTGCCGATGCGAATGCCATGCACGTACGTCTGGCCGATGAAAGTGTTTGTATCGGGCCAAACCCGGCATCTGAGAGTTACCTCAATATCCCCTCAATTCTGGCCGCTTGCGAAATCACCGGTGCCGATGCGGTGCATCCCGGCTATGGTTTTCTGTCTGAAAACGCGCGCTTTGCACGTATTCTGGAAGAGCATAATATTACTTTTATCGGCCCAACAGCCCATCACATCGACATTATGGGCGATAAAATCGAGGCTAAGAAAACCGCCATCGAACTGGGTATCCCGTGCGTTCCCGGATCCGAAGGCGAAGTAAAGTCCGCCAAAGAAGCCATTGAAATTGGTAATTCTATTGGTTACCCCGTGTTGGTCAAAGCTGCTTCAGGCGGCGGTGGT
>JAJRRG010000247.1 GCA_024279675.1 Alphaproteobacteria bacterium | reverse complement strand
GGCTTTGGCTCAGATCAAGGGGCGCTTGGCTTTCCTGATATGCGTTATATGATACAAATGTCGATGCTATTCGCTGGCATTGCCACCCTGTTTCAAACAATCGGTATGGGGCCAGTTGGCGCACGACTACCAATTGTTCAGGGGACATCTTTTGCATTTTTACCTGTAATGATTCCCGCCGTGGTTGGTGCGGGAACGGCTGGAATGGCTGGTTTGATGACCGGGGTAATTATCGGTGGCATCTTCCATTTTTGTTTGGGCTTTTTCATTGGAAAAATTCGTTTTGCACTACCTCCACTTGTGACAGGTCTTATCGTGTTGATGATTGGTCTATCGCTGGTTTCGGTGGGCATTCAATACGCGGCTGGCGGCGTGCCGTTGCAGGGCAAACCGGAATTTGGTTCCCTTGCCATGTGGACACCAGCTTTGGTTGTGATCATCGTGACCTTGGCAATTAAGTTTTTCACCAAAGGATTTATGTCCGTTGCAGCGGTGCTGATTGGCATCATTGTTGGCTATATCGTGGCTTATCTAATGGGGCAGGTAAATCTGGGGGGCGTTGATAGCGCCGCAGTGTTTGAGCTTCCAAATCCATTCCGTTGGGGTTTTGAGTTAAACTGGGCCATTATCATTGGCATGTGTTTGATGGGGGTTATTTCTGCCATTGAAACTGTGGGCGATGTTTCCGGTATCACTAAAGGGGGAGCAGGGCGCGAAGCGACCGACAAGGAAATTCAGGGCGCAACATTTGCCGATGGTTTGGGCACCGCAATTGCCGGTATTTTTGGTGGTTTGCCAAATACATCCTTCAGCCAGAATGTAGGCTTGATTTCCATGACCGGCGTTATGAGCCGTCATGTTGTGACCATCGGCGCACTCTTTCTGATTGCTGCGGGGCTTATTCCCAAAGTAGGCGCAGTTATCAATACCGTGCCAATCAACGTGCTGGGTGGCGGTGTTATCATTATGTTTGGCATGGTTGCAGCCGCTGGTCTGAACATGCTTTCTGATGTGAAATGGAATAAACGCAACATGGTGATTTTCGCCACCGCACTTTCCATCGGTTTGGGACTTAAGCTTGTACCCGAAGCTATGCAACACACAGGCAAAACCATGCAAATCCTGTTAACATCAGGACTTTTGCCAGCAGCAGTTATCGCGATTGTGCTGAATTTGGTTCTGCCTCAAGACATGGAAGACTAAACGCTTGAGTGATGTTGAAAACAAAAAAATCGGGGCTCGCCATCGGCGGGCCCTTCTTCTTGCAAGGTGTAAGGTGCTCTGATTCAAACAAACTAAAATAAAAAACAAATTGTTAGGCAAATTATTGCCATTTTCTATCAGTTACATTGGTAACTGAACATGGTGAGGGGGCAGAACCAGAGGTTTTGTCATGTATTTGAATAATAGTTTCGCTAAGTTGGCTGTGTCCCTTAGCATTTTTATCTCCTGCTCAGGTGTCGTGCTTGGTCAGGATTCAGAGGTTAATATAATGACCGGTGGAGCAACCGGTACCTACATTCAGATTGGAAACGACATTGCTCAGCTTGCCGCACAGGCAGGGCGCGCCAATGTCATTGTTGTTGAGTCAGCTGGCTCAATGGAAAATATTCAGGCTGTAAGATCACGCGCTCATACCCAATTTGGTATTGTGCAAAGCGACGTCCTGGATTTTATTCGCACCTTTCGATCTGAAGATTCACAGATGCGAAGTATTTTGCGTAACACACGCATTGCCTTTCCTCTTTACAAGGAGGAGGTGCATATCGTGACAACAGTTGCGACGGGGATTAATGAACTAAAAGATATGTCCGGCAGGGTCGTGGGAGTAGGTTTACCCAATAGTGGCACAAACCTGACAGCCACATTTCTGTTTGATATTGAAAATGTTCGCCCCCGCGAAAGAGTTGAAATTTCCGCCGGTGACGCGCTGGATCAGTTGTTAAGCGGGAATATTGAAGCCTTTGTTTATGTAACAGGGGCCCCCGCCAACCTTCTCTCCAATATGAGTGCAAATTCGGGGCTCAAACTCGTGACCATTCCCGGAGAGGTCGTGGGTGATTATTATGGTATTACCACGATCAATGCGGGGACTTATCCCTGGTTGATGCAGGATGTGACCACCGCCGCTGTACGGGCCGTATTGATGACGTATAATTATAACCCGAACAAAAACTGGTACTTCAAACAGTCCTGCGACGCGGTCACCGAAATTAGTTACCTCATCAAACAAAATATCGAATTTTTACGACAGAATGGGCACCCCAAATGGAACGAGGTTGACTTTGAGGCATTCCCCTCTGGCTGGGAGCAGTCCGCATGCGTTGATGCCGCTTTTGATCCCAATTACCAGCCTCCACTTCACGGTGCGGTATTTAATGCTTCCGTGACTTCCGACTGTACGGGCATTCAAAACCCGGTCACAAAGCGCCTATGCCTTATGCGTCAGTCAGGAAGTTAGCTAACTAGATAGTCATCTGTGTGAATTGCGCATATTTGATCAATAATTTCCATCAAAATAAAAGCTCGCCACTGGCGGGCTTTTTTTGCGCCAACAAGTTTTGCGCTTCGTTAAAGATTGTGTCCCAGCCGCGTACTTGTGGTGCCAGAAAAAGCGAATTTTTCGGTTTTTCGTTTCGGCGTCGAGTAAAAAAGCATCATTGGGTGTTTTAAGCAACGTCAAAGCTGTTGCCACAACCGCATGATGCAACAGTGTTTGGATTGGTGATCTTGAAGGCTTGGCCCACAAGATCGTCCACATAGTCTATTTTTGCGCCGCCGAGAAACTGCAGCGATATGCTGTCGATGAGAACAGTTGCCCCGGCGCGCGATAGGACAAGATCATCCTGGGCCGCATCTTCTTGAATGAGATTATATTCATACTGAAACCCTGAACACCCCCCACCAGAAACCGCAATACGTAACACTGTACCTGTTGGTTCTTTGGTCAGGATTTTGGCGATTTGCTTACCTGCATTTTCGGTAAGCTCCACGTTTTCAGCTTCAATAATTTGCTCACTCATTTATCAGTTCCCTGCAAGACCTAATGCCGTAAAGGCAATAATAACTCCGATGACGGAGAGTATAGTTCCATATGGTTCAGTTTTTACCCTAAATCGGGTCGAAATTTTAAGCGCAAAAGCTTTCCTGATAAAGCTGTTATTCTCAAATCTCTTTTCGAAGTCTTTATCCATTAGCATTAAGATAATGCCGAGCAAAAAACCAAATAGCCCGATACGGAAAACCAGTTCTGTATTGGTGCCAATCCATTGGATCATAGCATTGTCCATTATCTTAGCTTCTTTATTTCGTTCGTACATGTCAAATAGGGAGCAATTCTCCCAATGAAAAGCCCTTTAGCCAAAACAAATTTTTATCTGGCCCCTTTTGCATGCAATCCTGCCGATAGTCGGGGCAGGGTTTATACAACCAGCGATAGCCCAACTCGCTCCCAATATCAGCGTGACCGTGACCGGATTATTCATTCCACGGCGTTTCGTCGTTTGCAACATAAAACTCAGGTGTTTCTGCACCATGAGGGGCAGCATTATCGCACCAGACTGACCCACACATTGGAGGTGTCCCAAATAGCCCGGTCCCTGGCGCGGGCGCTCAATGTCAACGAAGATTTGGCCGAAGCAATCGCCCTTGCCCATGATTTAGGACACACCCCGTTTGGCCACGCGGGGGAGAGAGCGCTAAACGAAGTGATGGGCCCTTGGGGCGGGTTTGACCATAATTTACAAGCACTGCGTACCCTGTGCATTCTGGAAAACCGTTATGCTGAACATGATGGCATGAACCTGACATGGGAAACGCTGGAAGGGACACTCAAACACAATGGCCCACTTGAGAGCGCTCCAAACCTATCATTTCTGCCTGCTGTGTTTGACCTTGAAATCAATACCCACGCTTCAATTGAAGCGCAAATTGCCGCCATTGCCGATGATATTGCCTATGATGCCCATGATATTGATGACGCGGTCCGTGCCGGCTTGATTGAATTGCCTGAGCTTGCTCACATGCCAATTTTGGGCGATATCGTCACGCGGATTGAAACCCGTTGGCCTGATCTGGCCCGTGATCGGAAAACCCATGAGGTGCAACGGGGCTTGATTACCTGCTTTATTGAGAATGTGATTGAACACACCGCCACTTCCCTGCAAGAGGCAAATCCACAAAACCCCCAAGATGTGCGAAATGCAGGAAAAACTTTTGTCGCATTTTCCCCCGACTTTGTTGATGCGGAAATGCAGATTAAGCAGTTTTTGTTCAAAAATGTTTATCGGGCACCATCTGTCATGAAACCGGTTGCTGCTTCTCAGAAATTAGTTATGCGCCTATTTGATGCCTATTTTTCGGGTGAAAATCTGCCCCCGGAATGGCAAGCGCGGCTTGATAAGAGCGCAAACCAACGTGCAAAAGCGCGCATTATTGCCGATTATATTGCTGGCATGACAGACCCGTTCGCCATAAATGAGTATCAACGGATATTTGACGCGACTATAGAATTGAGTTAACGCCTAAAACTCAGTGTTTATACCCGAATTTTTCCCAAGAAGTATTGTACCTTATGGATATTTTTGCCGATTTTGCCAGCCGTATTCTTAACACCCTAAAGGGCTTACACCCGGAAGTAGCAGGGCTGGATGTGATGGCGGCGCGCGCCATTGTTGAGCCGCCGAGGGATGCTAGTCACGGTGATATTTCCTCAAATGTTGCCATGGTCTGCGCAAAGCCCTTGGGCATGAAACCCCGGGATTTGGCGAGCAATCTAAAAGAGGCATTGAGTAATGATCCCGACATAGATTCCATTGATATAGCTGGTCCGGGATTTTTGAACTTCACTTTGAATAAAAATGTTTGGCATCGCGTGCTGACTTCCGTGCTGAAAGCGCCTGAGACATTTGGTAAATCCAATGTAGGTGAGGGCAAAAAGGTCAACGTTGAATTTGTGTCCACCAATCCAACCGGCCCCATGCATGTGGGGCATACGCGGGGCGCGATTTTTGGGGATGCTCTGGCCTCGTTGTTGGATTTTTCCGGTTATGATGTCACGCGCGAATATTATGTTAATGACGCGGGGTCGCAGGTTGATGTGTTGGCCCGTTCGGCACATTTACGTTATCGCGAGGCGCTGGGTGAGGATATTGGTGAAATTCCACCGGGTCTTTACCCCGGCGATTATCTCGTTCCAGTGGGCAAGTTGCTGGCAACGAAGTTTGGCGATAAATATGTCAAGGCACCCGATACTGAGTGGTTGGCTCTGTTTAAGGAAATTGTGCTTGAAGCGATGATGGACTTGATACGCGCCGACTTGAAATTATTAGGTGTAACCCATGATCTTTTCTTCTCTGAGAGTAATTTGCATAAGGGAAACAGCACCATAGCCTCGACGTTGGATTCTTTGCGTGAGGATGGTTTGGTTTATCAGGGCAAACTGGAGCCGCCAAAAGGGAAAGTGCTTGAGGATTGGGAAGACCGTGAACAGACCTTGTTCAAGGCCAAGCAATTCGGCGATGATACGGACAGGCCATTGGTGAAATCTAACGGAGATTACACCTATTTTGCCGCCGATATTGCCTATCATCGGGATAAGTTTTTACGCGGTTTCAACGATATGATCATCGTACTTGGTGCCGATCACTCCGGCTACACCAAGCGGCTGCAGGCTGCGGTGAAGGCCGTGTCCGACAATCAGGCATCCATTGATGTAAAGATTTGCCAGATTGTGCGCCTGATGCGCGATGGCAAACCATTCAAAATGTCAAAACGCTCCGGCAATTTGATAACGGTGCAAGATGTAGTGGGTGAGGTGGGCACCGACGCTGTGCGCTTTATGCTGCTTTTCCGGCGCAATGAAGCCACGATGGATTT
Organism: Alphaproteobacteria bacterium; assembly: GCA_024279675.1. Lineage (GTDB taxonomy): Bacteria > Pseudomonadota > Alphaproteobacteria > Rhizobiales > Devosiaceae > DROE01. The sequence continues at coordinate 37 of JAJRRG010000247.1, read as the reverse complement.
CGATTTTGCCAAAGTGAAAGAACAAACCCGCGAAAAT
>JAJRRG010000246.1 GCA_024279675.1 Alphaproteobacteria bacterium | reverse complement strand
TTGATGTTTTCCCCAAGTCTTAAGCCCCGCTCTGTTGGCATACGCCCAACTTTTGCTGATATTGGACAAAGCGTTTCCAAATGGTTGGGCATCGCGCAAGGGAAGCACGGCACGAGCTTTCTCTAATGCTCTTGAAAGGGCTAATCAAATGAAATCCGTTACTGTTGTTGACCATCCTCTCATCCAGCATAAACTTTCCATTATGCGTGACGAGGCAACCTCCACCGCTAGTTTTCGGCGTCTGTTGCGTGAAATATCCCACCTTCTTTGTTATGAGGTGACGCGGGATTTGGTGCTTGAAACCAAGACTATCAGAACCCCGATGGAAGAAATGCAAGCGCCGACCTTAAAGGGGAAGAAGCTGGTTTTTGCGTCGATTTTAAGGGCTGGCAACGGTCTGTTGGAGGGGATGCTGGATTTGGTGCCGGCGGCGCGGGTGGCCCATATCGGTCTGTATCGTGATCATGATACGCTACAACCGGTTGAGTATTATTTCAAAGCGCCTTCGGATATTGCGGATCGTTTTATTATTGTTGTTGATCCCATGTTGGCGACTGCCAATTCGGCCATTGCCGCCATTGATCGGCTCAAGGGTCGCGGGGCGAATAATCTGCGGTTTTTATGTTTGTTGGCAGCGCCAGAGGGCATAAAATCTTTCACCCAAGCGCACCCTGATGTGCCTGTGTTTACCGCAGCCATCGATTCTCATCTGAATGAAAAGGGCTATATCGTGCCAGGACTTGGCGATGCCGGCGATCGTATGTATGGCACGCGATAAGAAATATTGGCCTATCGGCAGAATTCGGTAGTTTCTAAAAACTGGGCACTATGGCGTAAGCGGTAAACCAAATTCAATAAGTTCAGCGCGCGCCTGTTCAGGGGATGTGAAGTGAATAGCTTTCATGCCGAAGGCCCGCGCTGCAACGATATTGACCTCATTGTCATCGATAAAAACACATTCAGATGGGGAAAGGCCAAATCGGTCACAAAAAATCCCGTACAGGCGGGGATCGGGTTTTACCAGTTTTTCGACACCCGAGACGACAACCCCGTCAAATTTTTCAAGGAATGACCAATGCTCAAGCATTGAAATCCATTTTTCCCAAGAGAAATTGGTGATGGCATATGTTGGGATTTTTGCCGCAATTAATTCGTCGTGAATAGCCACGGTTCCCTCAAAAATATCCCCAAGCATCTCGGGCCATCGTGTGTCATAGGCTTGGATTTCACGCCAGTATTTTGGGTGTTGAGGAATGAGTTTTGCTATCCCCTCAGCAAATTTTTCACCCCGATCAAATTCTAAATTCCATCCAAGAGTGCAAACGTTTTCATGAAACCAGACGGCTTCCTCTTCCGTATCAAAAAGTTTGCGGAATAAATAGAGCGGGTTCCAATCAACGAACACGCCGCCAAGATCAAAAACGGGGGTAAGGGAAGTTGGCATAGTTCAACCTATATGAAGAAAACAATTTTTATAACGAACAATCCAAGTATCTGCAGGTAATGTCAGACCGTAGGGTCAGGACCCTAGATAAGCGCGATTTCCGCTCCAAATCTAGGCACATAAAAAAATTGTTTGTATAGGTTAAAACTTGTGTCGAGCACATATCCGCCCCAAGGCGCGTAAGGTATTTGTGCTTCGGATACAACCACATGCATATCCCGTGTAATATCGGTAATTTCACTGGGAAGAGCATAGCTGGAGTTTGTTACTTTTGCCGTTGCCCCATTATATCCGACGCTCCATTTTACACTGGTTGAACCATCCGCTGCGACATAAACTTGAGTGACGAGTTGCTTGAGCGTGTTGGAGGAATAAGGGGACATGATCATTCCGGCCGCCTGAAAATAATCGTTCAGGGTCGCTGTTGTAATTTCCGCGTCGCTTTGGGTCACCAAATCGCCGAGCGCCCCCGCCGCCGCTGCCATTTTTCGGTCAACCGAAATCACCTGCGATACTTCCAGCGTGCCCATATATAGCATCATGAGCGCGGGCAGGATAAGAGCAAATTCAACCGCCGCCACCGCCTCCTTGGCAACGGAAAAGCGGGCAATTAGGTGAGAAAATTTGGATAATACTTTCATGCCGATTTCCTAAAAAGGTTCATTGCGAAACACACGAACCGACGAAAGCAATCGCGTATTATCGGGAAGGTTGCTGAGATTGAAATCAAACATACTCAGGACGATTGGCCATTTATAATAGGCCTCAATCATGATGATACTGGCGCTGGAGCCATGGTCATATTGCTCTACCACCGTCCAAACACCGTCCCCAGGGTTTGTAACCGGGGCTAAGGTCGCTGAGGAAAAATTGGCTATTTCCCTTACGCGAATTTTGACGGCATCGCAGTCAAGCAATCCATAGAGCTTATCACAAATTGCTATTCGGTAGCTGGCGAGCGTATAATTTGCTGCGTGAGCTTGCCCGGTTTTAATGAATCGAGAACTATCGTGCACGGCGCTATCAAGAACTTGGGACGCAAGAAAGATAAGGGACGTTTCCAAAATAGCCCCAATGATGGTGAAAAAGGGGAGCGCTAACAATCCAAATTCAATGGCGGTTACGCCCTGTTCGTCCTTTGAAAAACGTTTGGGGGATAGGGCCCGTCTTAAAAGCGCAGAAACGCTAATAGATTTTTTCAAGGCAGCCATCGGTTTGGAATCCACTAAATTTCTTTAGTCGAACCCTAGCGAACTAGCCCTAATATTATGTTAGAATGATCGGTGCAATTCGTGGTTGATTGCGCAACTGGTTAACCAAAGATTACCCGATTTTGCACAACCTTCAGGTCACAATGTTCCTGCTGAAGTGCCTAGTTCGCTTGGGAGGCCACTAAGCTGGAAGATGCTATCGTATCTGTGGTAAACGAGGTATCATCCCCAAGCATAATAACGGGCTGACAATTGGGCTCGCACGAAAGCGTGGTGCGTGCACTTCCCTGATATACCGTAACAAGACCTGCCTGCTGT
>JAJRRG010000245.1 GCA_024279675.1 Alphaproteobacteria bacterium | reverse complement strand
CTGAAGTTAACCTTGATTTTTTTTCCCTGCCTGTGCGTCTGCTTGATAGCGAAGACAATGAGTTGCGCCCACAGGGGTGGCAATGGAATATGACCTATCTGTTTGGCACGGATCAATTGGGGCGGGACGTGCTGGTGCGCCAGCTTTATGGGGCGCGCATATCGCTCACTGTCGCGTTTGTCGCGACATTGGTAAATTTTTTCATTGGCATATTTTACGGGGGGATTTCGGGGTATATCGGGGGGACGACCGATATGGTGATGATGCGGATTGTGGAAATTATCTCGACCATTCCGCTGACCCTTTATGTGATTTTGATGATGGTGGTGCTCAACAATGGATTGATTTCGATTGTGGTGGCCATTGGCACTGTGTTCTGGGTGGATATGGCGCGCATTGTGCGTGGGCAAATTCTGACGCTAAAACAGCAGGATTATGTGGCGGCGGCCAAAACCATGGGGGCTGGAACCGGACGTATTCTAACGCGCCACCTGTTGCCCAATTCCATCGGGCCGATTTTGGTGACGTTGACCATGCTGATTCCCAGCGCAATCTTCATTGAGAGCTTTATGAGTTTTATCGGGCTTGGGGTCACCCCGCCGTTGGCCAGCTGGGGCACATTGACCAGTGAAGCGGTGGAAACCATGCGCGCCTATCCCCACCAATTGTTTTTTCCGGCTGCGGCGATTTCTTTGACGATGTTTGCGTTTAATTTCCTTGGGGATGGGTTGCGTGATGCGCTGGATCCGAGGTTGCGCAAATGAGCAAACAGGCAAAGACCAAATCACCACAACACAGGGTTCCGCTGTTGGAACTTGAAGGATTGGCGACCAGCTTTTTTACCCAGCGGGGGGAAGTGCAGGCTGTGCGTGGTGTGAGCCTGCAGATCAGCCCCGGTAAAATTTTGGGTATTGTGGGGGAAAGTGGATCGGGGAAGTCGATCACTTGCATGTCCATATTGCGTTTGCTTAAAAGTTCGGGGAAAATTATTGGCGGCAAGGCCATGTTTGAGGGGACAGACCTTTTTACCCTCAAAGAAGAAGAAATGCGCCAATTGCGCGGCAATGATATTGCGGTGATTTTTCAAGATCCGATGACCTCGCTTAACCCCACCATGAGTGTGGGTGATCAGGTGATGGAAACGATTTTACGGCATAAAAATGTTTCTAAAGCCGAAGCGCGCGCCAGAACGATTGAACTGTTTGAACTGGTGCGTATTCCCTCACCAGAGTCGCGGCTTAATTCATACCCCCATGAATTCTCCGGTGGTATGCGCCAAAGGGTGATGATTGCCATCGCGCTTTCCTGCGACCCAAAATTGCTGATTGCGGATGAGCCTACCACGGCCCTTGATGTGACGATCCAGCGGCAAATTTTAACTCTGATAAAGGATATTCAGGCCCGTATGGATATGGCGGTTATTTTGATTACCCATGATCTGGGGGTGATCGCGGAGGTGACCGACCGTGTTCTTGTCATGTATGGGGGGCTGGTGATGGAGGAGGGGCGTGTGAATGATATTTTTGCCAATCCACGACATCCCTATACCCAAGGTCTGATGGCTTCAATTCCTGATATGAGCGGGAAAAGACAAGCCCGACTGCAGCCAATTCCCGGGTCGCCACCGGATATGAACGCGCCCCCGACCGGTTGCCCGTTTTCCCCCCGTTGTGAACATGTGCGGGTGCAGTGTTCGCAAGAATTGCCGCCACTTTATGGGCGAGAGGACGCCAATTATCTGGTTGAGGGGCAAAGCGTTCGATGCTGGTTGCACCATTCAGATGCCCCCTTTGTTGAGGGGGTGAATTCGCCCGATTTAGTGCAGGTGGAGCGTTGAGCATGGGTGAAAAGCCATTGGTTTCCCTGCGTGGGCTGGCGAAATATTTTCCGGTCGGGGGGAGTTTGTTTGGACGGAATAAACAGCTTTTGCGGGCTGTGGACGGCATTGATCTGGATATCAATCGCGGGGAAACCCTGGGGTTAGTGGGTGAAAGCGGATGCGGGAAATCGACATTGGCGCGCACTCTTATTCGGCTTTATGAGCCAAGCGAGGGGGAAATCATTTTTGCTGGCGACGATATTGCCCATTTGAATGAAAAACAGCTAAAACCCTATCGTGCTCGCATGCAGATGATTTTTCAGGACCCCTATGCTTCGCTAAACGGGCGCATGAATGTGCGTGACCTTATTGCAGAACCGCTGGAAATTGCGGGGGTTGGAACAAAGGAAAGCCGTTCTAAACGGGTGGATCAGTTGCTTGAGCGCGTGGGGTTGAACGCGGACCATGCGGACCGATTTGCCCATGAATTTTCCGGGGGGCAAAGGCAGCGGATTGGGATTGCGCGCGCCATTGCGCTGGAGCCGGATCTAATAATTTGTGACGAGCCCATATCGGCGCTTGATGTATCTATTCAGGCTCAGGTCGTCAATATGTTAGAAGATTTGCAGAATGAATTTAACCTGACCTACCTGTTTATCACCCATGACCTATCGATGGTGCGCCATATATGCGACCGGATAGGGGTGATGTATCTTGGTAAAATTGTGGAACTGGCACCTAATGAGGCGCTGTATAACAAACCGAGCCATCCCTACACACAGGCCCTGCTGGCCTCCATTCCGGTGGCTGACCCGACAGCACGCCATGAAGTGGTATCAATGCAGGGGGAAATTCCCAATCCGATGGATGTTCCCTCCGGTTGCAGGTTCAGGACGCGTTGTCCGTTAGCTACGAATAAATGCACTGAAGAGGTGCCAGAATTTAAGAATATCGGCGAAGGCCATTTTGTTGCTTGCCACTTTGTTTGATATATTTTGATGCTCTTTGACTTGCAGGAATTTGTAAGTTGTCATACAAACATGATAGGGTAATTGCCCGTATAATTTTAGCAGGAGTGAATTTAATGCGTAAATATATATTACCGCTCATGGCTGCGGCCTTACTGACCTCAACCGCGGGGGTTTTTGCTGCAGGTGAATTGGTTTATGTGGTCAATAATGAGTCCGCAAAATATGATCCGGGCACCACTGCAGAAACATTTGCAGCCCCCATCATTGGCAATACATTTGAGGGGCTTGTACGTTTTGATCGCGCAGGCGCGGTTGAGGGCGCACTTGCTGAAAGTTGGGATATTTCCGAGGACGGGCTGACTTATACGTTCCATTTACGTGATGCAAACTGGTCCGATGGAAAACCGGTTAGTTCCGGGGATTTTCTTTATGCATGGTCACGGGTTTTAGATCCCGCAACGGGGGCGAAAAACGCTTCAATGCTGTATCATATAGAAGGTGCTGAAGCCCATTATAATGCGGACGGCACAGGGGATTTTGCTGTTTCTACGCCGGACGACAAAACTATTACGTTCACGCTGGCTCAACGCGTTCCCTATATGATGCAGTTGCTTACATATACCACCTTCTTCCCCGTGCGGCAGGACATTGTGGAAGCGGATGAAGAGGGCTGGACACGTGATCCGGCGACCTTTATCGGAACGGGCCCGTTCCGGGTTACTGAGTTCAATTTCGGCGAATCCGTCGTCTTTGAAAAGAACCCTGAATATTATGATGCGGAAAATGTAAGCCTTGATAAGCTGACTTTCCGTCTGATCCCTGAGCAATCCACAGCCCTTGCGGCGATGGAAGCGGGACAGGTTGATGGTATCGAAGCGGTTCCAGCCCCTGAAATTCCTCGCCTTTCGGTGGAAAGCGATGCCTTTATGGTTGTTCCTGCTTTGGGCACGACCTATGCATTCTTTAACCCGGCCCAGGCTCCGCTTGATGATGTGCGCGTGCGTCAAGCACTATCAATGGCCATTGATCGTGAAGAAATTGTGGAATTTGTTCTCCAATCTGCGGATATTCCGGCCATTGCCTTGGTGCCATTTGGCATGAATTTGGATGGGCAGGATTTCCGCGACGGGACTAGTAATTATGGTTTGAGCACAGTTGCTCAACCGGAGGCCGCTCAAGCTCTGCTTGCCGAGGCTGGCTATCCCAATGGTGAGGGGTTTCCAACCACAGTCTATGCAACCTATTCGTCGCCACCGATTGAAAAATTGCTCGAAACCATTCAGCAAATGTGGAAAAAGAACCTTAATATTGATGTGGAAATTTCCGCAACCGAATGGCAGGTTTATTATCCAGAAGTGCAAAAGGTTGAGTATCAGGTCGCGCAAATGGGCTGGGGTGCTGATTATCCGCATCCAATGACCTTCCTTGAAAACTTTGTTTCCGACAGCCCAAACAATCTGGCGGCTTGGAGCAATGCGGATTATGATGCTGCAATCAAAGCGGCCAGCGAAGCGGACAATGCGGCGGATTCATTAGCCCAGATGCGTATCGCTGAAGCGATTATGATGAATGATCATGTCATTCTTCCGCAATATCATCGTAATAATTATATGATGATGGCACCCTATGTTGAAGGGTTTTGGCGCTCAACGCTTAACGTTCCCTATTTCCGGGATGTGACCCTGAATAAATAAGGGTACTTTTTGTTAAATCAGGTGGGCCGCATTCGAAATCGAGTGCGGCCCGTTTTGGTTTTCAGCAGAATCTACAGTCTGCACCCTGCCATTTAATTGATCTCGCGCCTACTTGTTTTTGTTCGGAGCTGCGATGGGGCAGGCGGCCAATTGGTCGATACACTCTTTGCTCCCAAATACATTTCTGATTTGAAAATACCGCAAAATTAAATTTTGAAGCTTTTGTCGAATAGGCAAAAAATTCCAATGTTTACAGTGGAATAATGCCCACCGAAACCGATTTCGAAAACACTTGACGAAACCGGTTTCGGTAATCACAGTTGTTTTTGGAGGGAATGAGTTTTGGTAAATTTTGATAAAAATCAAGGGACAATGCCTGATAATAATCGGGTTTACGGCTCAAAGAAAACCCGTGCCGGTAAAGTTACGATTCAACAATTGTCCGATCACTTGAGCCTTTCAAAGAGCACCGTTTCACGGGCGTTAAATAAGTATTCCGATATTGCTGAAACAACTCAGCTTCGTGTTGCCAATGCTGCAAAAAAAATGGGATATCGTCCCTCCAATCACGCGCAGGCCATCCGAACCGGTTTAGTAAAATCTGTGGGATTGGTCCTAAATGTAGCTGGCGAAAATGCACACCGACCATTTTTATCGGAATTCTTGAATGGCATATCGTTGCGACTTGGAGAGGATGAGTGGACGCTGGTTGTTGCCACAGCTCAATCCGACAATGATTCCCTTGAAGTACACGCACGTTTGATTGCCGAACAAAAGGTTGACGGGTTTATTTTGCCGCGCACAAAAATTCATGATTTGCGGGTGGAATTGTTAAAGGAAAAAGGTGTGCCTTTTGTTCTTTATGGTCGAGTTGCGGACAATACGGACTGTGCTTGGTTTGACGTGGCTGGCGAAAAGGCCATGGAAAAGGCTGTCGCGCGGCTTGCCAATTTTGGCCACAAGAGAATTGCTTTTATCGGTGGTCATATAAATAAAAATTTCGAGCTTTTGCGCCGCGATGGATATCTTGTTGGTTTGGCCAAAATGGGCGTTGAAGCCGAAGAATGTCTCATTATTGAAGACGCTATGTCTATTGAGCAGGGGTTCAGGGCGGCGCGAAGCTTGTTGGCCCTTGAGGAACCACCCACGGCGTTCGTTTGTGCCTTGGATCGCGCTGCCATGGGGGCGTGTCGCGCTGCAACTTCGCTTGGCTTGTTTGTTGGAAGGGATATTTCCGTCATTGGATATGATGGGATACCGGAGGGTGCTTACATGATGCCGCCCCTAACGACATTCGCCGTCGATTCCAAGATGGCGGGCATACGGTTGGCCGATATTATTTTGAATGTAATCCGCGGTGCGGATGAAAACAGTTTCCGCGAGTTGGTGGACGCTCATTTGGTTGAAAGACAATCAGATGGCCCCGTAACCAAGTCGCCGAAAGAAATCTCTGCGCTGGTCGCAGAGGCACTTCAATTAGGTCATAGGAGGAAAAAATGACTTATTCTACTTCTGGCAGATTAAAGCATCTGTTGATGGGCGCTTCGCTTATTCTAGCAATGTCTGTTGCCGCAGCTAACGCTCAATCTATTCGTTTTTGGACGACTGAAACCCAGCCGGATCGTTTGGCTAAACAACAAGAAATGGCTGTCGATTTTGAAGCAAGTTCTGGTATTTCAGTGGAAGTTATTCCGGTGGATGAAAAAGACCTGAGCACGCGTACTACCGCAGCTTTTGCCGCTGGGGATCTCCCCGACGTGATTTACCATCCGTTGCAATATGCCTTGCCATGGGCCGAAGCGGGTATTTTGGATACTGAAGCTGCAAGTGAAGTTATTGCAGACCTAGGGGCGGGTACATTTGCCTCTGGTGCCTTGGATATGGCGGCGGTTGAGGGCGGTTATGCCTCTGTTCCCGTTGATGGCTGGACGCAAATGGTTCTTTACCGCAAAGATTTGTTTGATGCGGCTGGTCTGAGCGCCCCCAATACCTACGCTGATGTGTTGACTGCCATTGATGCGTTGCACAATCCGCCTGAACTATTTGGGTTTGTTGCGGCAACAAAAATCGATGAAGGTTTCATGTCTCAGGTTCTAGAACATGTATTTTTAGCCAACGGTGTGTCTCCTGTTGATGAAAATGGTTTTGCACCATTGGAGGAAGCCGCAACCATCGAGGTTTTGGAATTCTATAAAGCGATTTCCGAAGCTTCGCCTCCGGGTGAATTGTATTGGAAACAATCTCGTGAGCTTTATTTCTCCGGCAATGCGGCGATGATCATCTGGTCACCGTTCATTCTGGACGAATTGGCTGGTTTGCGCGATTCTGCTCCCCCCACAATCAATGATGATCCGACATCATCTGCGCTTGCGGCGGCGACTGGTATCGTAACTCAGTTTGCCGGGCCATCCAATCCGCGCGGCGCTGCTTGGGCTGATATTCGTTATTTTGGCATCACCAATGATGCGGATACCGATGCGGCACAACAGTTTGTAGAATACTCTATGTCCGATGGTTATTTGAAAACGCTTTCGATTGCGCCTGAAGGAAAATTCCCTGTGCGGCGTGGCGATGGTTCCAATGCCAGCGCCTATAGCGATGCATGGGCTCAACTCCCGGTTGGCGTAGATCGTAAGGCACCTTTGTCTGATCTATATGCTCAGGACATGATTGATGAAATTGTTGGTGGTCTTGATACCGCTCAACGTTGGGGTGTGGCCGAAGGACAGCTGGGGCTGGCTTCGAAAATTGTCAACTCCCAAATCATCAACCGTCTTGTGCGTGAATATATGGATGGTGCACGTGATGGGGCAGCAACCGTTGCCGCGTTGAATGATGAATTGAGCAAAGTCAACTAGCTGACGCTCTCCTCCCAGCCGGGGCGAATTTTTTGCCCCGGCCCTTTTTATTGGAATTTGTGTGAGATCATGCGGACATCAATTGCTCCAAAAGATACCGGCCCACTGCAAAAACGCGAGGCAAAGCTCGCCTGGGGTATGTTGGCGCCAACTTTGATCAGTGCATCACTTGTTGTTATCTTGCCTTTGATTGCCATTTTTTGGATTAGCTTTAAGCCAATTGGTCTTGCGGATTTGCGCGTTCCAACTCCGAAGGTATACGAACGCATACGTGGTGACTTTAATCAGGCCGGTGATGAGGCTGAACTGCAATATCGTCTGACAAATTCATCCCCAAAAGAAGCCATAACCGGCGTGACAATGCGTGACGTTTTACCCGAGGGTATGACGATTTTACAGCTTGACCAACGGTGTACGCTAGAGGGGCGAAATCTGTTTTGTGATTTTGGCGATCTAGAACCGGGATACCGTGAGCGGATAAAAATACCGTTTTCCGCCAATCAAGCATTTATTGATGCGGATCCAAATCCCCGCGATAGCGTTGCGCAACTGACGGGAAGTTCTAATTCTGTTTTGTTTGATGCCACTTTTACCCTCGATAATTTCATTAAAATTTTCGACGGGCGTGAATTTTGGAAAGTGATTGGGGTCACTGTATTTTACGCGGTTTTTGGTACAATTGGTGCGCTGGTAGTTGGATTGTTTGCGGCCCTTTTGCTCAACAAAAGCTTTCGGGGGCAGGGCATCTTACGTGGGTTATTCTTGTTTCCATATGTTGCCCCGGTTATCGCTGTGGCCTTCACATGGGTCACTTTATTTGACCCGTTTTCGGGGTCGGCCAATGCGTTGTTGATCCAGATGGGGGCACTTGACCAACCGATAAACTTTTTTGGTCAGGCACCTCAGGCTTTGATCATGGTGACGGTGTTTGAAATCTGGCGCTATTTCCCCATGTCGTTCCTGTTCATTCTGGCCCGCATGCAGAGCATTGATACAGATATGTATGAGGCTGCTGATATGGATGGGGCATCGCCATTCCAGAAATTCTGGTATCTGTCGATGCCGCAACTTTTGGGTATTATTTCGGTGCTGTTCTTGCTGCGCTTTATTTGGACTTTTAACAAATTTGACGACATTTTCCTTCTCACCGGGGGCAGTGCAGGCACGCGAACCCTGACCGTTAGCGTTTATGAGCAGGCTTTTGCTATTTCAAATATTGGAGCAGGGGCTGCTGTTGCCGTGGTGATTTTTGCAATTCTCGTCGTGTTTTCTTTCTTCTTTTTCAAATATGGATCGCAGGAGGAGGGGCTATGAGCCTGTTGCGCTACGGGTATGTTGTTGGCACAATTATAGGCCTGCTCTGGGGCATGACTGTTTCGGTTTGTGTGGCGATCGGCCTCTCTTTATTAACGGGGGCGGCAGCTACCCCCGGCCTGCTGGCTGCCATGCCAGCGGGGGCCATTGCTGCCCTTGTTTTGCTCTTGGCTAAAAACAAACAAGCAAGTTGGTTGTTTGCGGGGAGTATCGCAACTCTGACCGGTGCTGTTTTGTTGATGCTCAGGTTTGGCCAACCTTTTGGTATATCTCTTGAGATAAACACAACAGGCCAGATACTTGCACTTGTGATTTTTGCGTTGGGGACAGCACTGCCTCTGGCAAAATTCCTCAAAGGCATTCCGTTTGGCGCGTTGTCCCGGCATGAGTTTGAGGAAGCGATTATTCGGTTTCTAACCGGGTTTGGCTATGTGTTTTTCACCGCGATTGTTGCCATTCCGTTTTTTGTTATGATTATGACCAGCTTTAAGAGTCAGCAGGCATTGCTGGCCAACCCTTTAGATTATTCGCTAGATTTTTCTAAAGGATGGGACTTGTTTCGGTCCTATGTTGAACTGTTTCGTGACTTTAATTTTGGTCAATATCTGGTTACGTCATTCTTTGTTTCGGTGATGACGGTGTTGATAACTTTATTATTCTCTGTGCCGGGGGCCTATGCTGTGGCGCGATTGAGATTTAAGGGGCAGGCGATGATGTCGCGCTCCATTCTTCTCATTTACATGGTGCCAATGATCGTTTTGGCGCTTCCCATTTATATCGTTTTTTCGATGGTGGGTTTGCGCAATTCTATCTTGGGTATTTTATTGATCTATCCGGTGACCACCATTCCCGTGGCGCTATATATGCTTCAGGGATATTTTCGCGGGCTTCCTGCTGAGATTGAAGAGGCGGGCCTGATGGATGGCCTATCGCGCCTTAAAGTTATTTGGCAGATTACACTGCCTTTGAGCTTGCCCGCCATCGCATCGGTTTCGCTTTATGTATTTATGATCGGCTGGAATGAATTCCTGCTGGCATTCATGCTGTTGGATGATCCTAGTAAATTCACCCTGACGCGTGGTGTTGCCATGCTCAACTCATCGGAAATCCCGCGCCAACATCTGATGGCGGGCTCAGTGATTGCGACCATACCAATCATGTTGATTTTTCTTGGGTTGGAAAGATTTATGACGAAAGGCCTCACCGCAGGCAGTGTAAAAGGATAGATGAATACCGTGTTAAAAGTTTTGGACGACAAGGCCCGCAATATTATGCGAGGCAACGATAGGGGCACTTATACGGTGCCCACTGAAGGGCTCTATCCATATCAGTGGAATTGGGACAGTGCTTTTGCGGCCTTTGGTTTTGCGACGTTTGATTTGGCTCGAGCTTGGCTTGAATTGGAAACCCTGTTCTCTGGACAATGGGATAATGGTATGGTGCCACAT
>JAJRRG010000244.1 GCA_024279675.1 Alphaproteobacteria bacterium | reverse complement strand
GGAAATGATCCCAGCGAGGCCAAACAGGAGCAAAAGCGAATAAGGCGCGAAACTAAAGGACATACGTTTGAAAAGGTCGGGGCGGCGTTTCTGGATAAACAGCGCAAAGAGGGTAAAGCGACTGCAACTTTATCAAAAACTGAATACCACCTAAAAATTGCGAATAGAGATTTTGGAAATAAACCAATATCTGAAATTACTTCACCGATGGTTCTGCGCTGTCTGAAAAAAGTTGAGGCAAAAGGAACTTATGAGACGGCTCACCGATTGCGAACTCGGATTGGTTCTGTTTTTCGATTTGCTATCGCTAGCGGCATTGCCGAAATGGATCCAACCTATGCTTTGCGCGATGCCTTGATCCGCCCCACAGTAACGCATCGCGCCGCAATCACCGACGCCAAGACGCTTGGCCGGTTGCTGTTGGCTATTGATGAATTTGAAGGTCAAGCAACGACGCGGATTGGTTTGAAGCTGTTGGCCGTGATCGCCCAACGCCCCGGCGAAATACGCCATGCGTGTTGGAATGAATTTGATATTGAAGCGGCGGTTTGGTCGATCCCTGCAAAAAAAATGAAGATGCGCAAACCTCATAATGTGCCTCTGCCTGCTCCAGCGTTGGCATTGTTGGATGAGTTGCGGCCAATCACAGGCGCGGGGGAATTGCTTTTCCCTTCCTTGCGATCTTGGCGTAAACCCATGAGTGAAAACACTCTGAACGCTGCTCTGCGCCGCATGGGGTATTCAGGTGATGAAATGACAGCGCACGGATGTAGGGCCAGTTTTTCAACGTTGGCCAATGAAAGCGGGCTTTGGAACCCTGATGCGATAGAGCGCGCGCTTGCTCATGTTGAAAAAAATGAGGTGCGGCGGGCTTATGCGCGAGGGGAACATTGGGAGGAACGGGTTAAGCTTGCTGATTGGTGGAGTGAGTTGTTAGAGGAATTGAGGTTACGACTGTAAACGAAATTTTGGCCATCCATTTTTATGTCTGCAATAGATTTGAAACCCGTCGCACCTAGTACAATTGAACGTTTTGTGGGAAAGACAAACAAATTTGATGAGTTGCTAAGCCTAAAAATTGGTTAGATATATGAAATATTGAGGATTTTACGACATTCGTAATATTTCAGCAAGACAATTGGAACTATTGATTCGCCACAAAATCTGGATTCAATAGATCCGTAGTAATTTTGCGTGCGAGTTATCCCCGTTACCCCCAAATCAATCATGATTATTTCCGAAATACCCCCTATCTGGGGGAGTAATTCAATTTGTTCCAATTTTCTCTTGGAAACAGGCTTCTAAATCAGTCAAACTTATACTCAGCAAGCCAATATTGGACTTGATGCGTGATCACGATGTGGCGCGGTAATATGGCAAATGAAAAGCCGCCCAAATCCCTGCAAGGATTCGAGGCGGCCTAGTAGGATAAAATCCTAGCTCTTTGGATCGAGCCTAGTTATCTTACGATACCCGATATATTTCGCAACAATAAATGCGTCTAATACATAAAATATATGTCGGGTCATTTGCCTTCAGCATCTGAAGGATAAACTAATTGACCAAAATAAACCGTCATAATTTTGAGGTTCCAACCTTCCCCCAAACAGGCCTTGTCCGGCTTTCTCAAATTTTAGCCCCCAATGGCCCGATCCCAGTTTCAAAGTCCACATGGTGGCAAGGCGTCAAAGATGGGCGCTTCCCTAAAGCACAAAAACTAGGGCCGCGCACTACGGTTTGGCGTGTGGAGGACATTAGGGCGCTGTATGAAGGCTCAAGCGATGGCTAGAGATAATTACACGAAGGGATTGTTTGCCAAATTTTCACAACGCGATATGCGCAGTCAAGCGTATAAAAATTTAAGCGCGCTGGCAAAAGTCGCTATATTTGAGCTTGAGCTTCATTACTGGGAATCAGGGAGATCCAATCCCATTGAAATTACCCAAAGATGGTTGGCGGAATTGATATGCTGTAATCCAAAGACTGCGGGGAAAGTGATCACCTCGCTTGAGGGATATAAATTTCTGGAGGTCGAGCGGATAGGAAAAATGAAGGGGCCTTTGCGCGCAAGGGCGGCAATATATCGCCTGACTTGGCACCCGGATAATGAAGGACAGCCACCCACACATGATTACAGGCAATGGACACCGCCAATTCCACCATCGACACGGGGTAAATAATGCAGCGTCTACGCAGGACTAAATGCACCTCAACAATGGCAATAACACTGGTCAACGCAGCAAATTTTGGCGCGTCAAAAAATATTTGTCAGCATGACCAAAATCCGCAAAAACCCCAGCAACCTTGGGATAACCGATAGGTGAAAGATCAATGAATAAAACCCATTTTGGTACACGTAACTATATATCTGTCTCACGGTTTCTCAAACAGAATGCATGGACAAAGGTATCACAATCGTTTTTATCCGAAATAGCCAAGAATCGGTTTTTATCGTTGTTAAACTTTCCATATGATTTCGAAAATGATTGGGGCATAAAATGGGCGGCCTAGGCTCTGGACGTTATGGGTGCAGCAACGCTTCAAAGGTCGATGATTATCGCGCAGTTGATCTTGCCTATCTCAATCGCAACAAGCTCTTGCAGGTTGGCCACAACGGCACATTGTCATGGTTACGTGGCGGCGAGCGTGTGGGTTGGATACGTTATTCTGTAGAACGTGATGGATTACGCCTCGATTACAAAACTAGAAACCTGGGCGAGGAAGAGTGGCAACCAGTAAACGAACTAATCCCCTTCACGCGCACACAAACCCGGTTCGGTGGCGAACGGTGGTGGCTTCAATGCCTTTCTTGTGGCCGACATTGCCGGATTATCTACGGTGGCGACTATTTTAGATGCAGAAATGCTACAATCTAAAATATGAAACCCAATATGAACAACCTTGGACGCGAGCTGTTTCCAAAGCACAAAAAGTAAGATTGCGACTTGGTGGCACTGGCAACATGAGTGAACGGTTTCCGCTCAAGCCAAAGGGTATGCATTGGAAAACCTATTGGCGACTTAAAGCGCAAGATGAGCACTATCAATATGTTTGGGAGTCACAAATAACGCGCTGGCTAAATATTTGATAGTTTTCCTTCAAGCACAACAAAGCTTGCGCAGATATGAAACTGGTGGATTTTTGATTTGTCGGCTAAGAATATAACAAAATAACTCCGGGGGTAACGATTCTTGTTCGAGCAAACATTTAAGAATATCGACGAT
>JAJRRG010000243.1 GCA_024279675.1 Alphaproteobacteria bacterium | reverse complement strand
TCCCCATGCACCAGCTCAATGGCTGATGTGAGAACACCCTCTTCTGAAATTTGTGTGTTAACCGCCACCCCGATATATTCGGACACGGGCACTTTGACCGTGATCACGCAACCGGCTTTATCAAGCTTTTTACGCAGGGTTATGGTTTTTACTGGTTCCTCTGCCTGATTGATCGCTAAATCATCATTTGCAGCTTTTAGATTAATATTGGCCGGGCGTTGTTTTTTGCCAAATTGAATGACGTTTGAGCCCTGAACTCCATGTTCGTTTTTCATAATATGCCTCACTGTTAACTTACGAGAACCTCGTTTTTATCGGGCTCTTCTTATGCCCCCAACATAGGGGGACGCTCTGCCAATCCACTTAAAATACTCGGTTAAAATTTCCTTGATTTGTAAAAGGGTTAGCAGGATATGACCGGGTGTAAGGGCTAATTAACCTCAACGATGTGAACCCCAACTACCTTGCGAAACGCCATGCACTACCTTAGGAATAGCAAACAGGCGCAATTCCTAGCAAAAGTCCGATTCTTTCAAGCCATATGACACAACAAAATTTTGAAAATCCTGGTGACGATATTGAGCTTTTACGCTCTGCAGCCGTTGCTGCGGGCATCATGGCGTTGGGATATTTTCGGCGAGACATTAAATCCTGGACAAAAGAAAATTCATCTCCGGTAACGGAAGCGGATTTTATTGTCGATGATTTTTTGGCAAAAACACTGCTTGGCGCACGCCCGGATTATGGCTGGCTGAGTGAAGAGAGTGCCGACGATTTGGCCCGCCTTGAAAAACGGCGCATATTTATTGTTGACCCCATAGATGGCACGCGCGGCTTTATGCGCGGGGATGCGCGTTGGAGCATTTGCATCGCTGTGGTCGAGAATGGTGTTGCAATTGCCGGCGTAATTTATGCCCCAGAAATAGATGAACTGTATGAAGCGGTGATTGGTCAGGGCGCCAAGCTTAATTCCAAACCATTGGTTTGGTGCGCCAATGATGAACCGCTCCCCCTCATCCCTGCGGCGGATGCGGTGCTCAATGAATTAACCCACGCCAAACTTGATTTTATTGAAGGGCCAACTCTGCCCTCGCTGGCGCACAGGCTGGTGCAAGTGGCCACCGGTGACCTTGATGTCGCAATTGGACGGCGGGGCGCGCAGGATTGGGATATTGCGGCGGCCAGTGTTATTCTAAAAGAGTGTGGCATCGGTTTTGAGGATGTATGTGTGGGAGCGCCAATATTTAACAAACCAGAAATCCGACACGGGGCGCTTGCGGCAATCCGAGATAATTCGCTAAGAGAGACCATACATGATTCCCTGAAAAGGGTTTATGGATGCCCAGACGACATAACTCAAAAACCGCGTGGAGAAAAGACATGAGCAAACAACCAAGCAAACAATTGCTTCACCTGGTTATCGGGGGCGAACTCTCCGACCTTGAGGGCGTAGAATTCACCGACCTTGATGCTGTAGATATTGTCGGGGTCTATCCCAATTATGCCAGCGCCTATGATGTTTGGAAACAAAAGGCCCAGATGTCCGTGGACAATGCCAATATGCGCTATTTCATCGTGCATATGCATCGGCTAATGGACCCTGAAGAACCTAAGGCAGATGCTGAGTAACGAAGTTAGACCGGTTTTTCTTGTGTCATGAGTTTATCCGGGTGCTTCCAGCCCTCAAGATTTTCAATCCGATTTAGCCACGCCTGAGCGTGCGGCCAATCGCTGATTGCAAGGTCCACATCACTGAGCCAAAACAAATACCCGGCTAATGAACAGTCGGCAATTGTTGGGCTGGCGCCCACCACAAAACCATCCCCTGATGTCAGATGAGTGTTGAGCACCGCCAGATCATCAAGCAAGCGTGCTTTTAACCAAGCCTGAACTGCGGGATCTGAATTTGTTTTGAATTTCTTCTCAAACCGTAAATTGGGTAGCGATGAGCCAAGTCGACTTTGCTCCCACATCAACCACTCATTGACCCGAGCCTTTTCTTCTCCCCCGCTCATTATCCCGAATAATTGCGACAGGTGGAGCAGAATAGCGTTGGATTGAACAAAAGCCTTGTCCTCAACAATGAGCAATGGCACTTCCCCATAACGGGCATGTTTGCGGAAAAACTCTGGTCTTTCGCCACGTGGCTGAGACAGGTTTATGGCTTCATAATTATGGGGGATTTTATTCAACGCTAAAAACAGCGCAATCTTATAGGCATGCCCACTAAAGCGATTGCCGAAAAGTGTGATTTTTGACGGTTTTGTCGTCATGATACAATCTTTTTGTAGGCTTTAATTGCCGCCTCCGCATCGATATAGGCTTCCTGGGTATCAACATTCCAATATTTGAGATCATCAATTTGTATGGGCTTTCCCGTGACAGCGCAGGTTACAAATGTACTGGGGCTTAGAACCAGAAAGTCAGCGTCCATGTAGCGCAACTTGGCTTCTTTGGGGGCAAAGTCAGGGTTTAAAATATTCATATCGAGCTCGTCTTGTTTGTTTATTTTCAAGTTTACTAAAACAGACTGGTTTGTCCATCATTGGGCGGCTTGCGTGGTTTTTTTGGCTTATAAACACGCTCTCTCAATTCAGGTTCTCCCGATGCTGGTCCCCCCGACTCCTCAACAATTGAGGCGGTTTTCTCCCCATCCACAAATCGCAAAAGAACCTGATCCTTGGCGGACAAGGTTGAGGCTTGGCGCACAATGTTACCCTTCGCATCGCTCACCAGCGCATAGCCGCGACTTAATACATTCCGATAACCAAGGGAATTGGCCAATTGCCAACGCTGTTGCAAAACCTGCTCTTTGGCGGCAAGGGCGCGCAAAATGGCTGGTTTCATACGTCCGGCAAGCCCATTCAAACTCTTTGAATGGTCCTTCATCATCTGCATGAGGGCGGGCAAGGACAGACGCGGGGCAATTTTTGCCAGATGTAAGGCTTTGGCCTGACGCGCTTTCCCTAGAGCTGCCGCAAGTCGGGTTTGGGCCAAATCCAGACGCTGACGCGCGCTCGCAATAAGTTCATCAGCCCGGGGAAGTTTTGCAGAAGCGACAGCCAATCGATCGCGTTTGGAACCCAGTACCCGTTGGGCGGCGGCAAACTGACGCCCGCTTAAATCTTTAACATAACCGATAAGCTCAGCACGCACCGGCACCGCCATTTCCGCCGCCCCTGTTGGGGTAGGCGCGCGCTTATCGGCGGCAAAATCAGCCAAGGTCATATCGGTCTCATGCCCAATGGCTGAAATTACCGGAAGGGAACTTTCAGAAATTGCACGAACGACGTCCTCTTCATTAAAACCCCATAAATCTTCAACCGAGCCCCCGCCCCGGGCAACTATGATCAAATCAGGGCGCGGAATTGGCCCGTCGGGGGGCAACATATTTAACCCTTCAATGGCGGCGGCAACCTCAGGCGCGCATGATGCCCCCTGTACCCGCACCGGCCACACGACAACGTTGGTTGGGAACCTGTCCGCCAGACGGTGTAAAATATCGCGGATCACCGCACCACTTGGGGATGTCACAACCCCGATCACTTTGGGCAAAAACGGCAGAGCTTGTTTTCTGTCTTCGTCAAATAACCCTTCGGCGGTTAGCTTTTTACGGCGTTCTTCAAGCAGGGCCATGAGCGCCCCGGCCCCAGCCGGTTCAACGTTTTCAACAATAATCTGATATTTTGACTGACCGGGGAATGTGGTCAAACGCCCGGTGGCGATGACCTCCAGCCCCTGCTCAGGTTGAAAACGCCACTTGGAAGCCACGCCCTTCCATGCAACGGCGGCGAGCACTGCCTTGTCGTCCTTCAAGTCAAAATAAATATGTCCAGAACCGGGGCGTGAGAGCCTTCCGACCTCGCCACGCACACGCACATAACCAAACTCATCTTCCACGGTGGATTTAACCGCCTTGGACAGCTGTGATACGGTAAATTCGTGGGCGTTTGTCTGCTCTGTCGTATTTGTTTCATCCATTTATCACTTTTGCCCTCCGCCACCTCATTTCGTCAAGGCTTTTGAGCCTAGGAGGTAGCGGGCCAAAATCATGTGTGCTAGAGCGGCCCTATCACAATCAGCAAAACGGAATTTAGCGGTGCAAGATTTAGCGATGCAAAATTTAGCAATAAACGTGCTTTTGATTGGATCGGGTGGGCGCGAACATGCGCTGGCCTATAAAATCGCCCAATCGGCTCAACTTGCACGTTTGTTCATCGCGCCGGGCAATGGGGGCACGTCATCTCTGGGGGATAACGTAGACCTTGATGTCACCCATCACTCAGCCGTTGTTGCCTTTTGTTGCGCCCACAAAATCGACCTTATTGTCATTGGCCCCGAAGCGCCACTGGTTGCGGGCTTGGCCGACGAATTGCGCAAAGCTAAGTTTGATGTGTTTGGCCCCTCAAAGGCGGCGGCACAGCTGGAGGGTTCAAAGAGTTTTACCAAGGCACTTGGCGATGAGATGAACATTCCCACCGCTGCTTACGCGCGATTTGAGGACGTTGAGGATGCGCTTGCCTATGTCAAAGAACAAGGCGCGCCTATTGTCATTAAAGCGGACGGGCTGGCCGCCGGCAAAGGCGTAACGGTCGCGACGGATCTAAGTGAGGCGGAAGCGGCTGTCAAAGACTGCTTTGCGGGAAGTTTTGGCGCGGCGGGACATTGCGTGGTGATCGAAGAATTTATGCAAGGGGAAGAGGTTAGCCTTTTTGCCGTGAGTGACGGAAAAAACTACGTCACCCTTGCCACCGCCCAAGATCATAAACGCGCCTATGACGGGGACCAAGGCCCCAACACCGGGGGCATGGGTGCCTACTCCCCCGCCCCTGTGATGAGCAAAGAACTCATTGCACGAGTTGAAAGAGAAATCATTGCCCCCACAATTTCAGGTATGGCCGAACGAGGCACGCCCTTTTCAGGGGTATTGTATGCCGGGCTCATTCTCACTGAACAGGGGCCAAAATTGATTGAATATAACGCACGATTTGGCGACCCGGAAACCCAAGTTTTGATGATGCGTCTGACCTCAGATGTGCTGGACTTACTTCTTGCTTGTGCCAAGGGGGATATGGGTACAATCGCCCCCACGTGGAGCAAAAAGTCAGCATTGTGTGTTGTTCTGGCGGCCAAGGGTTATCCGGGCCCTTATGAAAATGGCACACCCATAACAGGTGCAGATACTTTGAATACAGAGGCGACGCATGTTTTCCATGCGGGTACAAAACGCGAGGGCGCAGAACTATTTGCCAACGGAGGGCGCGTGTTAAATATTACTGCCCTGGGCGACACCATATCAGAGGCACGGGATTTGGCCTACGAAACCGTTGAGCGCATTGATTGGCCCGAAGGATTTTGTCGCTCCGACATTGGCTGGCGCGCCATCCCTAAAGAATCGAAATAAAAGACAGGATAGATGGCATGAGCGAACCCAAAATTGGTATTGCCCTAGGCGGGGGTGCCGCACGTGGCTTAACCCACATTCCCTATATTGAAGCTATGGATGAGTTGGGCATCAAACCCACACACATTGCGGGAACGTCAATTGGTGCGATGATGGGGGCCGGTTGGGCGGCTGGCTTTTCCGGGGCAGAATTGCGCGAATATGCCTATGATTATCTTGGATCCATGCGCTCAATTGTGGGGCGCATATGGTCCACGCGGATGAAATCTTTCTCAACGCTCTTGCGCAATTCCATGTCCATGCAACTGGATGCGCTTGAAGTCATAAATTCGTTTATTCCCGAAGGTGTGCCTGAACAATTTGATGAACTGGATATTCCATTGTTCATCATTGCTGCGGATTTCAATACTTGGCATCAGGTAGTGTTTCGTCATGGGGAACTGTTCCCCGCTATTGCAGCTTCCATTGCTATCCCCTCGATATTTAAACCCGTTGAGTTTGGCGATCGCCTGCTCATTGATGGGGGTGTGGTTAACCCCCTGCCCCTTGATGTTGCGTCGCGCAATGTGGACATTCTCATTGGCATAGATGTCAACGGATCGCCCACCGACACAAAGTTCAATAGTGAACCATCACTGATTGATGTGGGGATTGGCTCTGCGCAAATCATGATGCATGGGCTCATTGCCCACAACATGGCGGCTTTTCCCCCCGACCTTTATATCCGCCCCCGGATGAAACCCGTGGGGGCGTTAGAATTCTGGAAAGTGAAGGAAATCGTTGAAGGTGGGGACGAAGACAAGGAGGCCTTCAAAAGGCAATTGGGCGAGCTGATCGAAGCTGTTATCTCCTCGAAGCAAAAAAATCTCTAAGTAAGGCACCGCTTTTTTGCGCCCCGATACCGGAAATAATTTCAGGGCGGTGATGACAAGAGGCATGCTCAAAAAACTGCACGCCGTGCTCCACAGCGCCGCCTTTTTTGTCCGCCGCCCCATAACACACACGGCGCAATCGCGCGTGGGCGATGGCCCCGGCGCACATGGTGCACGGCTCCAGCGTGACATAGAGGTCGCACATATTAAGACGCTCCGCCCCCAGTTTCTCCATGGCCGCACGTATGGCCAGAATTTCGGCGTGGGCGGTGGCATCCTTCAATTCGCGCATTCGGTTTTGGGCGGTTACAATAATCTTGCCTTGATGCGTTATGAGCGCGCCCACCGGCACCTCTCCAGCCTCAGCCGCGCGCATCGCCGCTTGAATCGCATGATCCATAAATGTTGCTGAGTTAGGTACTTGTGTCATTGGCGAAGTGATAGCAGATGATTTAGGGTCAGGACTAGGAGAATCACCAAACATGCCCATTCGTCGCCTTGAAGAAGATTTAATCAACCGTATTGCCGCTGGTGAAGTGGTAGAACGCCCTGCCAGTGTTGTAAAAGAGCTGGTGGAAAATTCCATCGATGCGGGGGCAAAACGCATCAATATTGTGACCGCGAACGGGGGGAAATCCCTTATTCGGATTGTTGATGATGGCCAAGGCATGGGCAAAGATGATCTTGTTCTATCCGTTGAGCGTCACGCAACCTCCAAACTTGAAAACGGGCAATTAGACAACATTCAATCCCTTGGTTTTCGTGGGGAAGCCTTGGCCTCCATCGGTTCGGTTGCGGAAATAAGTTTGCGCTCTCGCCCCCATGGGCAGGATGTGGGTCTAGAAATCAACGTCATAAATGGCAAAATATCTCAGCCGCGCCCGACCCCGATGAATGCGGGGACAATTATTGAAGTTAAAGACCTGTTCAGCAAAGTTCCCGCCCGGCTAAAATTTCTCAAAAGCGACCGTTCTGAAACCGGCGCTATTACCGATGTGGTCAAACGTTTGGCCATGGCAAACCCTTCTATCCATTTTGTGTTGGAGGGTGCAGACCGCCAAACCCTTAACTGGCCAGAGCAATCGGGCGTGGATGCCAATCAGGGTCGACTTTCACAAATCATAGGCTCCGATTTTACAGCCAATTCCGTCACCATTGCCAATACGAGGCACGGAGTCGTCGTCACCGGTATGGCGGGGTTGCCCACATTTACCCGTGCCAATTCTTTAATGCAGTTTTTCTTCGTCAATGGCCGTTCGGTGCGCGACAAAGTGCTTATCGGGGCCGTGCGAGCCGCCTATGCGGATTTTATTTTTCGGGGCCGGTTTCCCGTGGTGGCGCTGTTCATCAATATTGACCCCGGTGAGGTGGATGTGAATGTGCACCCGGCCAAAACCGAGCTTCGTTTTCGCGATGCTGGGGGGGTACGTTCAGCGGTGATCGCTGCTATTGGCATTGCTCTAACTGAGGCAGGATATCGCGCTTCCTCCCATGTGGGTAAAAGCACTCTTGAGGCCTTTCAGGCACCCCATGCTTCAAGCGACTTTCCCCACCCACCAAATCAATCGGGGCAGGGCTCTACATATTCAACCCACAATTATCAGTCGCAAGGATATTCCCCCCACAACCATCACCAGCAAGAACAAACCTCGCAAGATTATCGCGCCCATGATTTTGCACCCCGCACGATGGATGGCTTAAGCGAACCAAGCGCCCGTTATGAGGCAACTCAAGATGACGCCACAGGGGAAAACTATCCTTTAGGCGCCGCGCGGGCGCAGGTTTTTGAAAACTACATCATTGCACAATCGGGGGATGCACTTGTTCTCATCGACCAACATGCGGCCCATGAACGTTTGGTTTATGAAAAATTCAAGGGCGAGTTATCACGTGGTAATGTTGCCTCGCAGACCCAGCTTATTCCGGTCATTATTGATCTGCCGGAGGAGGATTGCGCTCGTCTTGAGGAAGTTGCGCCAGAATTGGACAAGTTGGGTCTTGGGGTGGAACGCTTTGGGCCTCGCGCAATTGCTGTGCGTCACACCCCCGCCTTGCTTGGGCAAGCTGATGTCACCGCATTGATCAAAGACTTGGTGGATACTCTCGCGGATTGGGGAGGCTTAAGCGCCCTGACCGAACGCATGGAAAAGATTATTGGCACCATGGCTTGTCATGGATCTGTCCGGTCTGGCCGCCGCCTGCAAGTTACAGAAATGAATGCCCTCTTGCGCCAAATGGAAACCACTCCCCATTCGGGGCAATGTATTCACGGACGTCCCACTTATGTTGAGTTAAAAAAGCATGACATCGAGCGCCTGTTCGGGCGTAGCTAATTGGAGTGCAGGACATGGCGATCAAGAACGTCATATTTGATTGGGATGGCACCCTTGGCATGACCTTGCATTTGTGGCTTGCCGGATACCAATTTGGCATGGACAATCAGGGCTATGAATTTTCTGAAAATGTCCTGGCGCGAGAATTTTTTTACCAGCATGACAAGGGGGCAAAGAAATATCCCCACGTCGATTTCAAAAAACTTGTGGGTGATGCGCACAGTCATTTGGAGAAAAATTTGCCAAACTTGCGGCTTTATAAGGGGGCCAACGAAACCCTTAGTCAGTTGAAAAATAAAAACATCACGCTGGCTCTTGTGACCTCAAGTCCACGCGCGATAGCCCAGCGTGGAATGGCAGTGCATAGTCTTGAAAAGCACTTCAATTCAGTCATTGGCGGTGATGATGGGTTTGGACATAAACCGCATCCGGCGCCATTTAATGAAACGCTACAACGGCTTAACGCATCCCCCGAGGAAACTCTGATTATCGGCGATGCCCGAACGGACATTTTAGCGGGACATGCGGCGCGCACTAAAACGTGCCTGTTTACCCCGCAGAGCAATCAATTATTTCACAATTTTGATGAACTCGCCTCAGTTGGCGCAGATTATACAATCGATAGTTTGACTGATTTAGTTGATCTGATCTAGCACAAGAATATGTACGCTCGTGTCCCCGTAATGACGCACATCAACCTGCTCAAAACCTTGAGGGAACTTAATTTCCACACCCCGTTTTTCTTCCAGCACGATGGTCGCATTTGGGGCAATCCAGCCGCCCATTTTGGCGGCCATAAGCGCTTTTTCTCCCATGCCTTTTGCATAGGGGGGATCGATAAAAATCAGGTCAAAGGGCTCAAACTTTTCCACATATCCAAGCTCGGTCGCATCACGTTTTAAGAGCTTGGTTTGCCCTCCCACGCCAAAATCTTCGATATGCCCACGAATAATACCGCGCGCCTGCACCCCCGTGTCCACGAAAGCCACAAGCATTGCCCCTCGGGACAGAGCTTCCAGTCCGAGCGCACCCGTTCCGGCGAACAGATCAAGGACTTTAACTCCCTCAAAACCGGAGCCAAGACGTGAATTTAGAATTGAAAACAGGGCCTCGCGCACCCGGTCGCTGGTCGGGCGAATGGAATTATCGACTGGGGAGTTAAGTTTTTTTCCGCGAAATTTGCCGGCAATGATACGCATTTATTTGCGCGTTGGTTTGGGACGGTTACGCCCGGACGGGCGTGCGGGCCGCTCTGAACGGTCTGGCCGATCACTTCGGTCACTTCGCTCATTACGATCACCACGTTTGAAATCAGGTTTATCGGAAAATGATCTTTTAGGGCCGCGATCTGAACGAGAATCCCGGTCATCCCTTTTGCCCCCACGTGGCGAACCACCGCGTGGTCCTTTGGAAAATTTATCATCCTTCTTGGTGTCTGCCTGTGGTTCAAACATTTCAGGGGCACGTCCGCCGCTAAAATGCACCTTGCGCAATTTATCCTCATCGGGGCCTCTGGCATCACCGCGTTTATTTTTATCGTCGCGGCCCTTAAAGCCCATCGCTTTGGGGCGGCCACGTGTGCGCTCGTCACTCTGGGGATTGCGTTGGCCTTTATCGCCTTGATAACCCTTGTTATCTCTTGAGCCCTTGTCGCTTCTGGCACCCCTATCATCGCGCGACCCGGATGTTTGCTCGCGCACCTCTGACTGATTGCTCATTTGTGAGCGCCGACGGGGCTGTCCTTCAGTTTGCGATGGCACCAAGGCATCAGGCATGGGGGCATCAAAATCAACACCCGCCTTTTTCGCTAGTTTTTGCCCCAGTTGATCTTGTAAAACACGCGCCTTAACAGTTTCGATGGCGCCGACCGGAATATCCCCCAATTGAAAGGGACCAAAGGACGTTCTGATCAGGCGATTGACCTGCAAGCCAAGGGCGGCCAACACATTTTTAATTTCGCGATTTTTGCCCTCACTTAGCGCGATTATCAACCAAACATTACTGCCCTGTTCACGCTCTAGCTTGGCGTCGATGGGGCCATATTTTACCCCTTCAACCGTAATCCCGTGCTTGAGCTTGTCCAGTCTTTCCTGACTAATGCGTCCATGGGCGCGCACACGATAGCGACGTAACCAGCCGGTGGCAGGCAATTCAAGGGTGCGTTTTAACCCCCCATCATTTGTCAACATCAACAAACCCTCAGTGTTGATGTCCAAACGTCCCACTGTCATGACGCGGGGTAGGCTACGGCGGGCAAACTCCTCAAAAACCGTGGGGCGACCTTCGGGGTCGCTTTCGGTGACCACAAGTCCGGCGGGTTTATGATAGAGCCACACGCGCGTGCCGCGTTTCTCAGTAATCGCTGTTCCATCAACCTCAATAATGTCCGTATCTGTCACGTTAAATGCTGGTGTGCGGATGAATTCTTGATTGACCCGAACTCGGCCATCCTTAATCCATTGCTCGGCCTGACGGCGCGAGCACAGACCATGGCGCGCCATGGTTTTGGCTAAGCGGTTGCCGGACATGGCTCTGTTAGGCTTGGTTTCACTAGAGGTCTTGGATTCACTAGAAACAGGCGTACTCGACTCGGGTGTGTTAGAATCAGGTGTAGTAGGCATGGAATTTCCTGCCGTTGGTTTTTGGCTGTCATTACCCATGTTGGGCTCCGTATTTTATTCAAGCAAAGCTTGCTATGATATCTTGGATATTTAGAATAATTTCTTTAATTCGCTGAAAGAGCTGCCCGGATTGCAGGGGGGCACCGGGGATCTTCTAGTGGCACAAGATCGCCATTGGGTGCAAGACAAATCAAATCCTGATCTCCAACGGTGGTAAAATAGTGCTCGGGCGGTAAATACAGGGGCCGAACACCATTGACGATCCTGGTATCGGCGGACATGCGTGCGGCCAATTGACGGGTCTCAGCTTCGGTGAGTGGACGGCCTTCAAAAGAACTTAAGTCAACAACACGCGCATTACACAAACGGTTCAAATCAGCCTCGGTCATTCCAGACAGATCAATCTGAACCGTGTCAGAATCCACGGGCAATGCTTCAAGGTTTGCCACTGTGGGACTAGGCAGAGATGCTGTTTGATTGGGCATCACAAGCGGGGAACGTGGGGTTTGGATTTCTTCTTTTTCATCGCGTTCAAGCAAACCCAAACCTTCAAAGGTAGAAGTCATGACCTCACGTTCAAACGTGCCCACATCAACAAAAGCGTTGGTGCCTTCAACCGTTGTGCATGCACCGAGCATCGGCATCATCAATGCCAATCCCAACAATGCCGCAACACGCGCTTTTGACACACGTGTTTTGAAGAAAGACTTAGTACCTGAGAAATCTGAATGCGAAACCATGAAAAACCGCCTCTTTCCAAACCGTAAACCCACGGCGGAAATGTGTATTTAGGATATTATCTAGCGAAAAGCTAGATTTAGGTGAAAATGAAGTTAAGTAATTATCTTCTTT
>JAJRRG010000242.1 GCA_024279675.1 Alphaproteobacteria bacterium | reverse complement strand
CCCTTTACGTGTGGGCGCGGTCGGTCTCATCGGGCGTCGGATGTTGTTTGATCCTTCTATTTATTGTCAAACAGTTTGAATTACAGCGCTAAAATCGTGTCTGTTGCACCTAAAGTCAACAGGGAAACAAGTATAATTTTTGCAGATTGGTACTCTTTTGTTGAAATTTGTGACCAAGCCCGTGCAATTGTGCGATAATAGCGCCAATAAACCTTCACAAAAACAGGTAACCAAATGCAATTTCTTGAGGCAGGTAGCAAGCCAAACACCCGCAAAATCGCCTATTCTCAAAATGAACTACAAAAACAGGGTGTCCACAAGGGTCTTTTTTGGCTCGGTGGGTTCAAATCTGACATGAATGGTTCCAAGGCCAAATCATTGGTTGATGTTGGCGTCTCACAAAATCTTGGCGTGACGCGGTTTGATTATTCAGGGCATGGACAATCGGGTGGCGCTTTTTTAGACGGAAGCATCAGCGAATGGTTAGAGGACGCCCTGGCGGTTTTTGAACTTTGCAAAACGCCACAAATCCTTGTTGGATCATCCATGGGCGCATGGCTGGCACTGTTGCTAAATCATGAAATTCAAAAGCAAAATATCGGCGATATAATCAGCCTGATCCTCATCGCTCCGGCGGTGGATATGACCAAGGATCTGATGTTGGATAAATTCACCAATCAAGAATTACTGGATCTCGAGGCAATGGGGCGGGTTTCACAGCCCTCCGACTATGAAGAACCCTATATCCTGACCAAAAAGTTGATTGAAGACGGGGCCAATCACCTGCTGTTTGGTGCACCCATCAGGACAAACTGCCCGGTGCATATTTTACAAGGGGGGCAAGATACGGCGGTGCCTCCAGCCCACGCCCTCAAACTGGTGACCCATTTGATGCAAGACCCTGTAACCCTGAGCATGGTTCCGAAGGGGGATCATTCCCTGAGCCGACCTGAGGATTTAGCCCTGCTCGGTCGAACAATTGAGCAAGTTATCCGACACGCGGAATAGTAAGGGAAGTTTTTGCCATCCCTTTTTCATCGAAATTATCAAGTTTCAACCAGTTTTCATAATGTACTTTTAGGGCGGGCCACTCATTGTCCAACATAGAGAACCAGGCGGTATCGCGATTTTTATTTCTCAAAATCAAATCTTGCCTAAAAACCCCTTCAAAGGTGAAACCAAACCGGTTTGCTGCACGTTTTGAGGGAGCATTGTCATTGTTACACTTCCATTCAAAACGTCGATTTCCCAAATCTTGAAAAACATGTTTGGCGAAAAGGTAAAGAGCCTCGGTTGCGATACGTGTGCGTGCGATGCCTTTGCCCCAAAGAATGGAACCGATCTCAATTGAACCGTGCTCGGGCCGGATACGCATCATGGCCTGCCGCCCCCCGCATTTTCCTGTACTTTGATCGATGACCGCAAAAAACATTAGGTCCGGATTACGGTCTGCCTGCTCCAGCCAAGTCGCCAATTCATCCACACTCGCGGGGGCTACCTCAAGCAAATATTGATGACGCTTGTCGATCTCAGGGCCGTTAATTGCTTCAAATAAATCACTCAGATGTTTTGATGCAAGGGGCTCAAGGCGACAATATTGCCCCTCAAGTACACAATATTGCGGCGCTGTTGCTGGTTGGGGCGTTGTCATTTTCAGGTTCCGTTATAAATCGAGCGCAGACCTTCGCGAAAGGTGGGACGCAGCAATTCTATTCCCAGCGCCTGTTTAATCTTGGCATTGGAGACCCGTTTGTTATCCCCATAGAACAGGCGGGCTAAATCGCTCATCTCTGCCTTATCAAAGGGCACGGCTTTGGGTGGTTTTACATCCATAAGTTTGGCACCAAAAGTCACCAAATCCTGAGGTGGAGCGGGTTCGTCGTCAGTTAAATTGTAGGTGCCTTCAAGTTTTTCTTTCATGGCAAGGGCCGTTATGCGTCCGATATCATCCACATGCACACGATTAAAAACCTGGCCCTTTTTTATAATGCGGTGGGCCGTGCCGTCCTCGAGTTTAGTCAATACAGAACGGGAAGGGCCATATATGCCGGCAATCCTGAAAATAGTCAGGGGTACGTTTCGGCTCTTGGCATAATCACGCCATTGCTGTTCCACCTTTTGGCGAATAAGCGCCCGTTCATCCTTTGTGTCCAGAGGCGCATCCTCATCAATCCATGCCCCGTTTGAGCTGGCATAAACCCCCACGGAAGAAAAATACCCCAACCATTGTAGGTTTTCGATTTTGTCCAATTCTCCCCTATGATGCGCTAGAACCGGGTCAATCCCATTCGCCGGCGGAATGGATACAATTACATGGGTAGATTTCATCAAATCTGCGGCAAGCATCAGGCCCGGCGCGCGCCCGTCAAAGGCATGGGACTTAATTCCTGCCCGCAACAATTCCTCGGCTTTGGGCCGAGAACGGGTCGTGCCAAAAACCTTCGTCTCAGGGTCAATAATCTCATGAATTGCCTTAGCTGTCGCTCTGGAGGAAAATCCCATCCCAAAGAAAAAAACGCTCATCGCTTGATCTCAAACTGCATTTTATCTGCAATTCGCCCCATTTTTTGCAACAGACCCCAAGGTTAACACTTAACCATCATTACCCAGACTATATTCCCACTCCGCAAGAACATCTGAATCAGTCTCTAAGACACTATTACGTTTACACAAAATTTCAAACACTTGCTTTTTGAGCAATTGCGAAAGCGCCCAAACTGCAGCGCCACGCACCACAGGGTCCACATGCGCGAGCAATTGCGTTGCAGGGTCAACCAGAGCTTGATCGTCACTATTGCCAGCACAAATCAAAACGTTGCGCAGGAACCTGCTATGGCCAAGGCGCTTTACCGGGGAGCCGGAAAAATATTTGCGAAACTGGGCATCATCCATGCCTAGCATTTGGGCAAGCTCTGGTAAAATGTGCGCATCGCGTGCTTGTAACTTGCTCTGCGACGTGACCTTGGCAAATTTATTCCACGGACATACCGCCAAACAATCATCACATCCAAAGACACGGTTGCCCATGGGTTTGCGGTACTTTTCAGGGATCGGCCCGTGATGTTCATTATTATAGTAGGCAAGGCATTTTCGGGCATCCAGCTTAAAGGGCGCGGGGAATGCATTGGTGGGGCAGATGTCGAGGCATGCCGTGCAGGAACCACAATTTTCAGCATGGGGCTCGCTCTCAGGCAGTTCAATATTGGTAAAAATCGAGCCCAAGAACATCCACGCGCCAAATTTGCGGGAGGTGAGAATGGTATTTTTACCTTGCCAGCCCAGTCCAGCGCTTTGGGCCAAGGGTTTTTCCATCACCGGGGCAGTATCAACAAACACCTTAACCTCAGCGCCCCCTTGTACCTTAGCGCTACCTTGTCGCACTAACAGGCCGGCGAGTTCCTTGAGCTTGCCTTTGATTATATCGTGATAATCACGATTGCGAGCATAGACTGAAATATTTGCTTTGCTCGTGGCTTTTAAGTCCGCCAGCGGGTCACTATCGGGCGCATAGCTCATGCCCAGAAATATGATCGATTTCACCTCTGGCCACAGCACCTTCGGGCTTGCGCGCCTGAGCTTTGTGGTGTGCATCCATTCCATATCCGCATGCCATTTATTATCCAGCACATGGTTTAGTTTGCCCTCAAGGTCGGGGCGCGCTGAGGCGTTGACCACGCCAAAACTGTCAAACCCAAGGATATCCGCCCGCTTCTTGAGGTCAAGCAAAAGGGAAGACACATCCATTGCGATTAAAAAT
>JAJRRG010000241.1 GCA_024279675.1 Alphaproteobacteria bacterium | reverse complement strand
TTGAAATTCCTTAATGCCGGAGGCAACTTCGCCCATCATGCCCGCGATCTTACCGCGACCAAACAAAAGCAAAACAGCAACAACGATTATCAAAATTCCCCAGGGTCCTGGATTCATGGTTCTTCTCCGTGGCGAGTATGGTCCAATACTGACCTTACCCAATTTTACAGCAAAAATGCTTTGTTACCCATAGATATTGTCAAACTCTGTCAAAAACAAGCACGTGTTCATGATTAAGTGACAACAAAATGTCATCACCGGGGCGTAGTGACATATTTGACGTTGCACGAATAATCACAGGTGCCTCA
Source organism: Alphaproteobacteria bacterium (assembly GCA_024279675.1). GTDB lineage: Bacteria > Pseudomonadota > Alphaproteobacteria > Rhizobiales > Devosiaceae > DROE01. The sequence continues at coordinate 4,062 of JAJRRG010000241.1, read as the reverse complement.
ATATTATGCACCTGAACCTCAAAAATATCCAGCCCCAAGGCTTCACGTTTACTCACAATTCTGCCAGGTACCCCCCCGGTATCATTGGTGATTTCTAATGCGCCGACCGGGCGAACCGCCAAGGTTACTTCAGTTCCATCCTTATGGTTTGGGGTTGCAACTTTCCCCAACGGCGACTGGGCATATCCCCCATTAACCACCGCATCAATCTGTGTCAGGGGGGAAAAGAATTTCGCCGCTTCCAGGTCAACGGGGCGCAAATAAATATTGGCAGGGCTGTCAATTTGTACCACCCGCCCCTGTCGTAATAACGCAATCCGATCACCCAACACCATGGCTTCCTCTGGATCATGGGTTACAATGATGGTCGTGGCACGGGTTTCGCGCAAAATCGCCAGTGTTTCGACGCGCACATTTTCTCGCAAACGGGCATCCACACTTGAAAATGGCTCATCCAGCATTAAAATACCGGGTTTTGGTGCAAAGGTGCGCGCCAAGGCCAAGCGCTGTTGTTGTCCACCAGATAACATATGGGGATAGTCGTTCTGACGATCAAGCAAACCAACACGTTTTAGAGCACTTCGCGCCTGCTTAATGGCCTCCCCCCGTTTCAACTGGTTCAGCCCGAAGCAAACGTTATTGAGCAGGGTCAAATGTGGGAAAAGTGCAAAATCCTGAAACATCAGCCCGACGCCGCGTTCCTTGGGTAATATCTCAGCACCTTTGGTGGAAACCAGTTTGCCGTTTACCCTGACTTCACCGCCATTGATGGACTGAATGCCAGCGGCCACACGCAAAATCGTAGATTTTCCGGAACCTGATTCACCAAGCAGACAAACAATTTCACCGGGCACAAGGGACAGGTCGATTTTATCAAGGATTTGACGTCCCCCGATACGTACATCAACTTTTTCAAAACTAAGGGCCGCGGCAAAGCTAACCCCTGCCGTACCGCGTGGGCCCCAATCAGACTGGGTATTTGCTGACGGGGTATTTGTGTCTGTAGGCAAAGCAGATTGAGAAGAAGTCGACAAATCATCTCGCATGTTCCCTAAAGCGTCCAGGTCCTGAGCGTCGCCCACGCCTTTATTCCTCATCATCTTCAAATTCATCGCTATCTAGCGGGTCTTCATCGTCACGCAATTCCCCGTCAAATGGCAAAGGCATCTGCATGTCGGGTGGCAAACGAGAGGACAACAAACCGGAACCTTTCAACTCTTCAAGTCCGGGCAAATCAGTCAATGTTTCAAGGGAAAAATGATCTAAAAACTCAGGTGTTGTACCATAGGTCACCGGCCTTCCCGGCGTGCGTCGACGCCCCCGCATGCGTATCCAGCCCGCTTCCATAAGCATATCTAGCGTGCCACGCCCCGCCGCAACCCCGCGAATTTCCTCAATCTCTGCCCGTGTTACCGGTTGATGATAGGCAATAATGGCCATGGTTTCTAGGGCCGCCCGAGACATGGAACGAGTTTCTTTTTCTTCCCGGCGCAGCAAAAAACCCAAATCATCGGCGGTACGAAAAGCCCAACGATCTCCCCGTTTAGCAAGGTTTATCCCACGCCCACGATAGGTTTTTTCAAGTGAAACAAGTAAATTTTCCACATCGGCATTATCGGATAAAAAAGGAGACATTTGTGCGTTTGTCAGTGGCTCTGAGGATGCAAATAGCAATGCCTCAATAATGCGAATATTGCGCGCAAATATCTCCGACCGATCGTCATTCCCATGAGACGCCGCATCAGCACCTTCAACAGAATCGATATTCTGAGATTCTACATCTTGTTCTTGATCTTGATCTGGCATTACGCACTATACTTCTTCATTTAGGGGCCTGATCCTAGTTTTTATCTGTTTGCCGCCGGCGCATAAGAAGGGGGCCAAAAGTTTGCGTCTGACGCATTTCCATATGCCCTTCGCGCACCAATTCCAAGCTCGCAGAAAAACTTGATGCCAAAACCGTGGCCCGTTCCTCCGGCACTACTAGATATTCTATCAAATATCCATCTAAAGCAATCCATTCCGTCCCCTCCCCGATCAAACGTTCAAGGATTGAACGAGCGTCCTTAAGTGACCAAACAGTGCGTTGGCTGAGCTTATATTCCACAACCAAAGTACGCTCACGCATATGGGCATAGGCTTTAAGCAAATCAAACAGTTTCACATCATAGGCATGCTCACGCACTATATCTATGGGTTCGGGATCACCTCGTACAAAAATTTCGCGCCCCAATCTTGGGCGATTGACCAATTGTTGAGATGCATTACGCATTGCCTCAAGTCGTTTAAGGCGAAATTGCAGAAGCGCGGCCATCATCTCGCCGCTCGGTTCCTCATCATCCACAACGCTTGGCACCATCAGTCGGCTTTTAAGGTAGGCGAGCCACGCCGCCATAACCAGATAATCTGCCGCTACCTCAATGCGTTTTTCTCGAATGGTCTCAATGAACTCTAAATATTGCTCCGCTAACGAAAGAACGGAGATATGGGCCAAGTCAACTTTTTGTCGCCGCGCCATTTCTAGCAACATATCTAGCGGGCCTTCAAACCCATCGACATCCACATACAAAATCTCACCGGCGCGCGCCGGCTCGTCTTTTTGGTCAAACCAATCTTTTTTATGTGAGTTCATGTTTTAACGTGCGTTTACTGATCTATGGGAAAAAATCCTACACCCGTCATGTAGACACAGCGCATGTGGATTGCTGATCAGTTTCGCCCTTTAGCGCCCCATACGTCAAGACACGCAGTGTCACTGTCCCCAACAAGAAACAGCTAAACTGGAATTGTTTTTAATTTTGCAGGCTCCAATGGTAGGTCAGGCACTAGCTATTGCGGGTAAAACAGTCCCCACCGGCGTTCTTAATCGCGCTACAAATAGAATTGGCCTCGTTCAGGCTCGATGTGGGCAATTGCACACGGTAATAAATGCCGCGCGTACCCAGATCAACTCGACGCACCAGCAAACTTCCCCCTTTCAAGGCGGAAGAATAACGTGATTGCATGGTACTTGCAGTTTGATTAGCCACGCTCTGGGAGCGTTGGGAAGCCAATTGCACATAGGCCCGTGGGTTGCTCACAGTGGTAGTTGGTGCGGGGGTGGATGCGACGCTTGCTTCCGGTGTTACATTAATTGGGGTCGTTGGAAGGGGGGAAGTTGATGTATTGTTTATCAGATTAACAACGTTTGTCTCAGCGCTGGAGGTAACGCCGGTTGTTACTGGCAATTGAGTTTCCCGCGCAAGCGCGGCGGTGCGCAAGGCCGCTCTGTTAGTCAATGCGGGCTGTGGGAATGGGACACTATCCCCGTTTACAGTCACCAGATTAGGATTTTGAATTGCCAATTCGCTTGCAGATTCAGGAAGCGCGGCGACGGTGGTATTTGAAAGCTCTGTATTTACAGCATCAGCTGGCAAATCTGGCAAATTAGGTTGTTCAACCGGCAATACTTGACTTCCAGCCGCCGTGTCAGACCCACTAACGATTGTACCATCGGGGCGCACCGTAACCGTACGAACCCGACGATTGGCCAAACCTGCTTCGGAATTATCCTCTGTAATTACCTGACGCACAACCTCGCCCGTCGCGCCATCCGTTTCGTCACGCGAGATCAATTGCTCGTCTTGCGGGGGCGTACTTGTACCATCAATTTCATTTAGGACAACGGATTGCCCTACCGTCTCAACCGGGGCCGGTTCAACTCTGGTTGGAGTTGTATCAGCAAGCAATATCGGCGCGTCGGCATTTTGCTGCGGTTGATTGAGATACATGTATCCCGCAACGCCAGCCGCACCCAATAATAGCACACCCAACATTGGAATAAGAATTTTTGGCAAGCCTTTTTTCTTAGCGCTTTGCGTGTTTACACGTCCTGCGGCAAGAAGAGGTTCTGCGTGTTCACCTGCTATCGCCCCCCCCGGTGCAGATGCGCCCTTGGCATAAGACGCGCCCGCGGCGGCGGCCGTACCAGCGCCAGCCATAGCATCCAGAATTGATGTTTCAGGGTTTCTATTATTGGCAACCGGCGCATCAGGTGTGCCAGACATGGGTGCAATTGATGCG
>JAJRRG010000240.1 GCA_024279675.1 Alphaproteobacteria bacterium | reverse complement strand
GAAATATATCGTTGGAAAAATTCTAGCTGAATTCATCGCACTGCCTCTAATTGTGTGTTGCCTATCGAAGCCGCAATTAGGGTACTTTGTCAGTTACGATTCCCCACCTCGAATCACCTCAACTTAACGCCCTGTGGAATCCTGATGAAAGGGGAAAATGCCGCGCAAACCCGGACAAATTGATTTTTTTGGGGTTGCTTTAGTAAAAATTAACCAATTGGTCATGTTTCGTTCTTGGTTAACGGCACCCGTGCTTTGGCGCAAATAAAAACAGCCCCCGGAAAAATATCTCCGAGGGCTACGATCGATTGCTAATAATTGTGTGCTGTATCTTATTGAAGTTAATTCAATATCCAACACTCATTGCGCATGCGGTACTGGATTTGAGACCTAGTAACGGTAATGTTCTGGCTTAAATGGTCCCTCAGTTGTCACGCCGATATAATCAGCTTGTTCCTTGGAAAGTTTGGTGAGTTTTGCACCAAGTTTTGCCAAATGCAGCTCCGCAACTTTTTCATCCAGATGCTTGGGCAGTACATGGACGCCAGCCTCATATTTATCCGACTTGGTCCACAATTCTATCTGGGCCAGAGTTTGGTTGGCAAATGAGGCGCTCATCACAAAGGAGGGATGGCCCGTAGCATTGCCCAAATTCACCAGACGACCTTGGGAAAGCAAAATAATCCGGTTTTGATCACCAAATTCAACAATATCCACTTGCGGCTTAACATTGGTCCATTTGAAGTTCTGCAATTCAGCAACCTGAATTTCATTATCAAAGTGCCCAATATTACAAACGATTGCCATGTCCTTGAGCTGACGCATTGTATCAACTGTCAAAATATCCTTGTTACCAGTACAGGTAACGACGAGATCAGCGCGATGGGCTGCCTCTTCAAGGACCACAACCTCATAACCGTCCATGGCCGCCTGTAGGGCGCAAATCGGATCAACTTCGGTTACAAGAACACGGGCGCCTGCACCTGAAAGGGATTGAGCGGAACCTTTGCCCACATCACCATATCCGCAAACGATGGCAACTTTACCGGCCATCATGACGTCTGTGCCACGGCGAATGGCATCAACCAAGCTTTCCCGGCACCCGTATTTATTGTCAAATTTGGACTTGGTTACGCTGTCATTGACGTTGATAGCGGGGAATGGCAAATCGCCTTTTTCATGCAATTGATAAAGTCGCATAACGCCGGTGGTTGTTTCCTCAGATACCCCCACAATATTCTGGCGACACTTGGAATAAAATCCGGGATTTTCCGCCAGACGTTTTTTAACCTGAGCCACAAAAAAAGTTTCTTCTTCGCTCTTGGGGTGCGCCAATACTGAGGGGTCGGTTTCTGCTTTGGCGCCGTTAAGCACCAGCATTGTTGCATCGCCCCCATCGTCCAAAATCAGGTTCGCGGTTTCCCCGTTCCCCCAATCAAGAATACGGTCGGCAAAGTCCCAATATTCTTTCAGCGTTTCGCCCTTGTGGGCGAAAACAGGAATTCCGGCTGCGGCAATGGCCGCGGCGGCATGATCTTGAGTTGAGTAGATATTGCACGAGGCCCAACGCACATCAGCGCCAAGCGCAACTAATGTTTCAATCAGAACCGCCGTTTGAATTGTCATGTGCAATGAGCCGGCGATGCGCGCGCCTTTGAGGGGCTGGCTTGCACGAAATTCTTCCCGAATGGCCATAAGACCGGGCATTTCAATTTCAGCCATGGCGATTTCTTTGCGCCCGAAATCGGCGAGGGAGATATCTTTAACGAGATATGCGTCAGTTTTTTTATTCATTTAGGTGGCTCCGATGGATTTGCTATTATGTGCAAAACTGCAACTGCATTTATGGAATGTGGCACAAATTTGCGCCCGTTGTTGGCACTATTATACACGTTACAGCAAACATATAAAGAAATGTTTATATGTTTGTTACGCACAATCACCTTGGCTTGAAATTAAAGGGCATTCTGGCCCTGTACGGGCCAAAGGCGCAGCTAGAGTTCCTCACCGCCACTCTGCGTGTCCTCGTCAAATCCATTATCAACGAGTTGACTGAGGGCCTCTAGGACTTCGCGCGCCTGTACACCTGATGCTCTGACTAAAATTGAAGAACCGGGCCCAGCGGCCAGCATCATGAGGCCCATTATCGAGGTGCCCCCAACGCTTGACCCATCGCGCGATACATTCACCTCAGCGTCAAATAATTCGACAGTGCGCACGAAACGCGCTGAGGCACGCGCATGTAAACCACGCTGGTTACAAATGCGCATGCGTTGGGCAAGGGCATGGTTTGAATTGGCGCAGTCTAAACCGGCACCGACGGCACAGGATTCGCCAATATTATCCTTGTTTGGAGGAGTGCTCTTGGAGCGCGTATTGTTAGACATGATACCTCTTTAAAGCGTGGGATCGTTACGCGTTGCCCAATATATCATTGGCAACATTGATATATTTACGTCCCGCGTCCTGTGCTTCACGTACGCATTCCTGCATATTTTTCTCACCCCGAACACGAGCCAACTTAACCAGCATGGGGAGATTTACACCGGCAATAACCTCGATATTTTGATTCTGCATGACCGAGATCGCTAGATTTGAAGGCGTTCCCCCAAACATATCGGTCAGGATAACCACGCCGTCTCCGCTTTCAACATCATGTACTGCAGCTAAAATATCGTTCCGGCGAACTTCCATATCGTCATCGGGCTCGATACAGATATATGCACAATTGTCCTGTGGCCCCACCACATGCTCAAGTGCCAGACAAAATTCTAAAGCTAGTTTTCCGTGGGTGACTAAAACCATTCCGATCATGCTTCATCTCCCTGTTAGCAGATTTAATCTTGACCGGTGGCTTTGCCCCTTGCAAGCAAAACTTGCCACGTGTCGTAAAAAACGCTTATTCCGTGAGCGTTTCAAGCGCCGCATGGAGCAACAAGCGTTGATGCTCAAACCCAATACTTTGCACAGATGGTAGGGGACAACGGGGCAGTTCCAACCCATGAAAGAGTTCAACAAACGCGGCATTTTCAGGCATACGTACCCCCTGATCTACGATGTCTACAATCAGGTCAATATTGGCGAATGGGATAAATTCAACTTCTAAAATTCCGCGCCCCCATAGTTCAATTTTCCCTTGCAAGGCCACAGGAGCGCGCATTTGGATTTTCTCCGAGTGTATTTTTATTTCCAGCCGATCGTCGCCAACCAAAATGCCACCCTGTTGAGTGCGCGACCCGTATTCCAATAAGGATAGGGCCAAAAGCGACTTTCCCGCCCCCGATGGTCCTCGGATGAGCAGGCCAAACCCGCCATAAAGCAAGCCCGTGGCATGGATATTAATTTGGTCGCTCACTTTGAAATTGCCCCTTTAATAGATAGATTGGTATAATTGAGCTTATCCCGTGGTAGCAGGCAGTTGGCAGCTTGCCGTTGGTAGAATAATTTTGAACTCGGCACCTGTTTGACGACCAAAATCGGAGCGATTTTTTCCGGAAATTTCACCCCCATGGGCCTCAATGATTTGCTTTGATATGGCCAAGCCCAAACCGGAATGATTGCCAAAGTCCTCTTGACTGGGCCGGTCCGTATAAAAGCGGTTAAATATCTTATCGGGGTTCCCGACAATCCCAGGCCCTTGATCGACCACGCACAGGTGGATTTGTTCGTCTTTAGTAAAAAGCAAAACACTCACAACGCCACCCTTGGGGGAAAAAGAAACAGCATTATCAATGAGATTGGAGATCACTTGCGCGAGCCGAGAGCCTTGTCCATTGATACATATGGGAGTGCTTGCGTCGATTTTTAATTCAATAGAGACGTCTTGTTTCTCTGCCATATCCGCGTGCATGGAAACCATAGCGCGGGTAATTTCGCCAAGATCAACAATTTCGGCAATATCTCGCGCCAGTTCCGCATCAAGACGAGAGGCGTTGGATATATCTGAAATCAACCGGTCAAGGCGCTGAACATCATGCAAAATGATCGCCTGCAAACGCTCCCTGTCCTCGGGCTTTTTAACCAGGGGTAATGTTTCCACCGCACTTCGCAATGAGGTCAGTGGGTTTTTTAATTCATGGGCGACATCAGCGGCAAATGTTTCAATAGCCTCAATGCGTTCAAACAATGCCCCGGTCATCGCTCGGATGGACTGGGACAAATCACCAATTTCATCGGGCCGATCTGAATAGTCGGGGATTTGATCGCGCGCACTCATGGATTTTTGCACCCGATTGGCCGCGGAGGATAGTTTGGCAATGGGCACGGCAATGGTCCCGGCGAGAAAGAATGACAGGATCATACTCACAACAACCGCCCCAAGCGCAAGGCGCAACACATTTAAGCGTTCTTGGGCAACGATGGCATCAATTTCCCCTGGGTCAGTCGATAAAAGTAATGCACCCAGAATTGCACGCTGACGTTGCACTGGCACAGCAACCGAAATCACCAATTTTCCATCATTGTCCACCCGTACAATATCAGTTGGTGCGCCACTTAATGCGGCACCGACTTCGGGGTAATTCTTTCCCTCGCTAGCTGAATGCTCAATATAGGGGGGGAACTCATCCCCCGGCACCCACATTAAAAATCTATCCCACAATTCAACAAGAATTGGCGCCTTTTCTTTTGCGCTTAAATTGGGACGGATAACCTCGCCCGATAGGTATATTGAGGCGGAATCAAGCAGAAGAAAGCCACTTTTATCATAAATTCGAGCGCGAGTGCGGGTTGGAGTTATCAGGTTGCGCAACAAAGGGGCAACCCGCTCAGGGCTTATCGGGAACTCAAGACTTGGGTCAAAAAAACTGATATTTGCCGCAGCACCATTGGGTTGGAATTGGAGCAAACGGTCTGGATTAACTGAGATGACATCAGAATCCACCGTGGCGGAGGCGGCAATGGCTGCAGATATAATCTCCCCTTGCACCCTAAGGCTTTGCACCCGCGCATCAATCAGTCCGTCCCGCAACTGGTTCAGGAATAAAATCCCCCCAACCAGCGTTAACAGCGCCACAAAATTGAGCACGATGATGCGGCGGGAAAGCGAAGAAAATATTGTAAGCCCTAAAAACTGGCGAATGCGCGCAACCCCTCCCAACAGCGCACGCTTGCCTGCCCCCCCCCAAACGCACATTTTCGTGCACATTTGGGGATGCCTGTTCCCCTGGCTCATTCAGGTTTTGCTCATCAGCCGGGGCGATCTTTGCGGGTTGACGCGTCAGGTCGGTTAGGTCATTCAAAAGGATTATTGCTCCTTAAATCGGTATCCCACGCCATACAGGGTCTCGATCATATCAAAATCATCATCAACAATTTTGAATTTTTTGCGTAATCTTTTTACATGGGAATCAATGGTGCGATCATCCACATATACTTGATCATCATACGCTGCATCCATCAGGGCATTGCGGCTCTTCACAACACCTGGACGCATGGCCAAAGCTTGCAATATCAAAAATTCAGTAACCGTAAGCACCACATGCTTACCCATCCATGTGCAGGTATGGCGCTCATCATCCATGACCAACGCCCCACGATCAATGATGGATTTCGAGTTGGAATTGGAAGCGGACGACACGGGGATTTCGCGGGCTTGTGTGCGGCGCAAAATAGATTTTACCCGCTCAACCAGCAAACGCTGGGAAAAGGGTTTTTTGATAAAATCATCGGCACCCATTTTAAGGCCAAACAATTCGTCAATTTCCTCATCCTTCGATGTAAGGAATATGACCGGCAGGTCAGTTTTTTGGCGCAAGCGACGCAAGAGTTCCATACCATCCATCCGCGGCATTTTGATGTCCAAAATCGCCAAATCGGGAACGTCTCTCGTTAGCCCCTCAAGGCCCGATGCGCCATCCGTATAGGTTGCAACTACATATCCTTCAGCCTCAAGGGCAATGGAAACTGACGTCAATATGTTTCGGTCATCATCGACCAGAGCAATTTTAGGCATTGATATTCCTTTTATTCAAATCGACCCGCTCGCTTGAGAAATCTACTCAATCAGCAATACGAGGGGGCGGTGTTATTAGTCTTAACTGTTCTAATATGGGCGAAGTAGAAATCTTTTACAAATTACAATATTTTTTGGATCAAGACCCCTAAAGTCCAGCTCTTGATCTATTGCAAGTCCTTTAAGTTTTGCCAGTCACGGCTAACATCAATGGCGCATATTGTTCCCAAGCATGATCTTAAAATTATGCACAAAATGTGACCGCGGCTCGCTTAACACAAAAACTAATTTGCCTATTGGGCTGAATAAAAAATGTGACCACCGATTTTCGCTTCCACTTGCATAGCGGACGCCCATCGTGGCGCAACGCGCGTGTTATGATAATAGAGCACGCTTTGGGGCAGATTATCCTGAGGTTCCCCAATGCGAAATTTGGCAAAAGCCGTCTCGGCAATAAGGTTTGCCTTAACCCAGCTTTCCCTTACGATACGGTTGCCAATTCCCCCCTCATCAGATTGCCCGTCACAGGCGAAGGAAAACTGACACCGGTTTTTGCGTGATGCATTTTGAAAAACCACATCGCAGACCGACATGGGATAACGCACACTTTGCACCCGGTTTAAAATAACACTCGCCACGGCCCACTGCCCAGCCTCTGGCTCACCCCGTGCCTCGTGATAGATCGCCTGGGCCAAACAGTTTCGTTCGTTTCCAAGGGTTTGCAACTGATTGGCGGTTGAGACATAGGAATTTTCGATATATCGACTAAGCAAATCAGATGTCAGGGCTGGGGAACTTGGTGTGGACTGCAAAGTGCCGAATGCAAGCGCATTTGCTTGCATGAGCGCTGGGTTTTGCAAGTGTGCAACGCGAGTATGCAAAACATAGGCCGATAGCATGGAAGAGTTCAGTTCAGGTGGCTTAAGGGAATCGGTAAAAACATCCGCAGATAGATTGGGTGCCGTGATTGCAGGTGCTGTGATTGCAAGTGCCGTGACTGCAGGTGCGCCAAGATTGCTCTGGGCTAAAACCGGCGATGCCCACGTCAGCAAAGCTACCCACAAAGCAACGCATGCAACAGGAAATGCCTTCAAAAACTTCCCCAAAATGCTTGATGGTTTGGTGATAATGTTCTCCGAGAAACTTTTGATGCTGTTTTGCAAATCTTTGATCTAAACTTGTGACAAGTCTTTGCTCTAAATTTGTAAAACGAGCATATCCCATTTTCCCAAATAGGTGAACAAAAATTTACCTTTGGTTAACCACGTTGCGCGGGCCAATTTTTATGGCTGATTTGGTGAGGAATTTCAGCGCGTGACAGGCTTAAAAAAGTGCCGTAATGGAACTGGTGTCAGGACCCAAAAGATGAACCAAAAATCGCCCCCCTTAAGTCAGTTGAACAAAACTCAAATCCAGTGGATTGGGGCAGGGTTTTTGATCACCCTGAGTTCCTTGCCGGGGCAAACTATTTTCATCGCGCAGTTTAACAGCTCCTTGCGCGAGTTTTTTTCTCTGAGTCATGGGGAATTTGGTGGGCTTTATACCCTGAGTACCTTGGCCAGTTCGGCAGTGTTGATTTTTGCCGGGGGATTGGTTGATCGCCTATCGACGCGGGTAATGGCACTCTTGTGTATGTTGGGGTTGGCTCTGGTCAGTATTAGCATGGCCAATGTGACAAATATATTTATGCTCGGGTTTGTGATTTTCGGTTTGAGGTTTTTTGGGCAGGGCATGCTTGGCCTTATTGCCATGACCGCCATGAGCCGTTGGTTCCATCGATTTCGCGGGCGCGCCCTTTCTTTGGCGCAAATGGGCGGCGCGTCGGGGGAGGCGGTGTTCCCTTTTCTCATAACCCTTGCCATCGGAATAATTGGTTGGCGTCAAGTCTGGGTGCTGGCGGCGGTGGCGTTGGTGCTTATTTTGATGCCGTTGATCTTCTTTCTTTTGCGAAAAGCGCCAACACAAAGTCACGATAGTGCCAAATTGAATTCTAATCCTGATGCAGAAATTCAGGCTAAACCTAGCGGTCAGAAATGGGTGCGAAGCCGTGTGCTGCGCGACCCGATTTTTTGGCTCATTTTGCCCGGTTTCATGGCCCCTTGGGCAATCAATACTTTGTTTATATTTCATCAGGCCCATTTGAGTGTGCTTAAGGGGTGGGACATCACGACATTTACCGCATTTTTCCCCATTCTGTCCTTAAGTGTGGTCCTGATGTCGCTGGGGGCTGGCGTTCTGGTGGATAGGTTCGGCGCATGGCGTATTTTGCCGTTTTATTTGATCCCCCAAGGCATAGGTTGCATTTTGATAGGGTTGCTTGACCCGGTTTGGACGATCCCGGCCTTTTTCGTATTTTTTGGCACGACAATGGGTACATCCGGGCCGATTGTTGGCGCATTGCTTACCGAGCTTTATGGCACCGTTCATTTGGGCACCATACGCGCCCTTATTACATCGGCTTTAGTGCTGGCCTCAGCCCTGGGGCCGGGCCTTGCGGGTTGGTGGATTGATATTGGTTTTGATCTGGACGGACAGGCGTTTGTCTATGCCGCCTATTGTTTTGGCATGGCGGGCCTGTTTTTCGTCTTTCAAAAGTCTTTTGGCAAACGGGTAAAAGAAATTCAGGCCGAAGAAACTCGGTAGAGTTTAAGGGCAAACCCTAAAGTCTAGCCCTGCTCAAAACGTTTGATGGCTTCAAACATATCCTTCATCACCGCTATGGTCAGGGCTTCCATTTCTTCGTTGGAGGCAAGCATGTCCGGCACCATAATGGCCTGCATACCCGCCCCATGGGCAGAGCGAATTCCGTTGTGGGAATCTTCAAAGGCCAAACAATTTTCCGGGTCAACCTCCAGCTTTTCAGCGGCCAATAGAAACGGCTCCGGGTGAGGTTTAGAATTTTCCACATCGTCGCCGGTAACCAATGCGCTAAAATGTTGCAAAATATCTGCGCGGGTTAGATGATGCTCCGCCGCCTCGCGGGTGGATGAGGTGGCAACAGCTGTCGGAATTTCGAGGGTATCGAGCAAGGTCAAGATTTCGCGCACGCCGGGCTTGAGGGGGACATGATCCATCATCGCGGCGGCAACTTTGCCCCGCCAGATATGGTCAAATTCTTCAAACGGGAATTCGTCGCCCAATTCCGCCCGCACCAGCGCCTCCCCCATTGGCCCCGTTAGCCCAACGGTTGAAAGATGCAATTCATCGGAGATGACAAACCCAAGCTCTTTTGCCGTTTCATGGGCATGTTTTTTATAAAGGGTTTCGCTGTCTATCAGCACCCCATCCATATCAAAAACAACGGCGTGTAAATCTTCGGGATTAAAAGGCATGTTGAGTATCTTCCATGAATGCTAAGCGGCGCACTGTTTAGCAGGTGTGATGGAAAATGGAAGGGGGTTGAAGTTAGTAGTGGGTCAGTTCTGAGTTGTTCAGGTGCATTTAGTACGATGGATATGCGATTGAAGGTCCTTTGTCAGCGCAATTGCGCTGAACTGGATTACCCGAACAAGTCGGGTAATGACGAAGGGGATGTTGTGCCCCCATCCTCAACCCCTCCCTTCTTTTACGCCTTAAGGTTGGGTTTCTCTTTCTTCCCCCTCCCCCTATGTGGGGAGGGTCGGGGTGGGGGACAAATTGCTATGCTGGAGCAATTTGAGCATCGAACGCCCTAGGCGCCGCGAAGGGCCAGCAAGCTGGGGTGGGGGATTTATGTTGATCGGGAAACAGCTTGCAAATTGCAAGCCTCTCATCTGAGCCTGTCCAAGGGCGTGGGGACTTGCATCCAAAGCGCTAATTACTCGGTTTTTCTCCCAACGTCATTGCGAGCCCACTTGGGCGCGGCAATCCAGTTAATGGTGCGCGTCGTTGCCTTCTGGATTGCTTCGTCGCTTACGCTTCTCGCAATGACGTGTATTGAAGGTGCAATTAGATGTTGCCGGTCATCTGGGTTCAAACCGTCGTTCCATTGAAAAACGGGGTCCAGATCTCCTCTAGTTACCACCCCCGTCCCTCGAAGGTGGCTTCAAGATAAGGGTTCACTTGGGTATTTACAACTTTGTGCGTCCTGTTTCATTCTGGCACCTCATTAGCTGATTCCCATAATTTCGCATATGCTTTGACCTTAAGCATGGCCGTCTCATCATCAGCCTTAACTAATGAAGCGGGCGATTTCTTAGCAAAATCTTTCAACGATTGTGTCAATATCCATGCGGTTTTGTCATCTACAATAATAAGACGATCATGGAGCGCCCCCCCACCGGTAAATCGCGCGTTCAACTTTCGCTCGTTCCCATATTGGTTTTTCCATGCTTGAACTGATGGTACAAAGGACGGTTTTGCTGTGGTGCGCTCCGTTAGCAGTTGAATACTCACTTTCGGCGCCAACGAAACCGCAAATTTTACTAGTGCTGTTTCATCCATGTATGGATCGACGATAAGGACATTGTTGTTTGCTTGTGACAGGATTTTTCCCACGGCGATAAACGCATCAAACTCCTTTCCTGCATATACGAATGCACCGCTCAATGAAGCGGGTGCCTGTAATTCTGCAACTGCAAAAATGCGTTGGAGGGCACCAAAAGCACTCCAATAGGCATCAAATAAATCTGCGGTGATATTTTTTTGTGCAATCCGCAATTCAACGATTTCAAAAGTCAACTTTTGGTGGTTGGCCAGAGCATATACTTGGCTTATCCATTTGTGTAAATCAACATAAGACGTAGTGGACAAATTTTCAGGATTGGGAGCGTTTTTTATTAGCCTGCCAGCCTGAATATAGAGTTTTTCTGAACTCATCTCATGATTTTCATCGATATCATTCATTCATTTCTACCCCTAATGCGCCTCATCCCAATTGTTCGCCGCGCGGGCATCTACCTGTAGAGGTACGCTGAGCATCACCGCCGGTTCTGCGGCGTTCACCATCACATCATTGATGGCAACAATGGCGGCGTCTACACCGTCCTCGGGCGCTTCAAAGATCAGCTCATCATGCACCTGTAAAAGCATATCCGCTTGCACATTGCTTTTGGCCAACGCCGGTTCCATGAAGATCATGGCACGCCGGATAATGTCGGCGGCGGAGCCTTGAATGGGGGCGTTGATGGCGGCCCGTTCAACAAAGGCCCGCTCCTGTGGATTTTTGCTGTCGGCGTTAAAGAACTTGATCTTGCGGCCAAAAATACCTTCCACATAGCCCTGTTCTTTAACCAGCGCTTTTTGTGCTTCCATATAATCCTTGATGCCGGGGAATTTCTCAAAATAGGCTTTGATATAATCCCCCGCTTCACTGCGTGAAATGCCCAATTGATTGGCCAGCCCAAAGGCGGAAATGCCATAGATTATCCCAAAGTTGATCGCCTTGGCCTGTCGGCGCACCATCGGGTCCATACCTTCAATGGGTACGTTGAACATTTCGCTGGCGGTCATGGCGTGAATATCCAACCCGTCGGCAAAGGCTTTTTTAAGGGCCCCGATGTCCGCGATATGTGCCAATACCCGAAGTTCAATCTGGGAATAATCAGCGGAAATAAGTTTCATACCGTCCGAAGCCACAAAGGCGGTGCGGATTTTACGCCCGTCCTCAGTTCGCACCGGAATATTTTGCAAATTGGGGTCCGAGGAGGCTAGCCGACCGGTCAGCACGGACGCTTGATGGTAGGATGTATGCACCCGCCCCGTGTTGGGGTTGATATAGGTGGGCAGGGCATCGGAATAGGTGGATTTGAGTTTACTTAAGCCCCGCCATTCCAAAATTGTGGTGGCAAGTTTGACCCCGGCCTGAGCATTTTCATCAACAATATCCCCGCTCGCCGCGCTTTTAGCAACGATGCCCTCAAGCACCCCGTCCCCGGTGGCCCATGCCCCGGTTTTGGTTTTCTTGCCCCCCGGTAATTCCATTTTATCAAACAGGATTTCTCCCAATTGCTTGGGGGAGCCAAGGTTGAATTTGCTTTCGGTGAGGGCGTGGGCTTCTGCTTCCAATGCCGCCGCCCGTTGGGCAAAATCCCCGGACAGTCGCGCCAGAATTTGCCGATCCACCACAATGCCCCGCGCCTCCATACGCGCCAAAACCGGCACCAATTTCTGCTCGAGCGTCTGGTATATGGTGACGCATTTTTCAGCCACCAGCCGCGCCTTGAGCACATGCCAGAGCCTGAGGGTAATATCGGCATCCTCGGCGGCGTATTTCCCCGCCTCAATGATATCCAACTGGTCAAAGGTCAGTTGCTTTTTGCCCGTTCCCGCCAGATCGGTAAACTTGATGGGCGAGTGTTCCAGCCAACGTTCTGAAAGCGCATCCATGCCATTACCACGCGCGCCATCCATGGCATAGGACATCAACATTGTGTCGTCGATTGACACCAAATCAATGCCATAGCGCGACAAGATGCCCATATCATATTTAGCGTTTTGCAAAATTTTGAGGATTGAGCGATCGTGTAAAACAGGCTTGAGCATATCGATGGCAATCTGCAAATCCATCTGCCCTTCGGCCCGCCCACCGCCAAACATATCGTCTTGCCCCGTCACATGGGCCAGGGGAATATAGCATGCTTCTCCCGGCGAAACAGACAGGCAGATACCCACCAGATCGGCCCTCTGATTATCAAGCCCGGTGGTTTCGGTATCAATGGCCACATGGCCCTTGTCGATGATGGCGGTGACCCATTTTTCAAGGGCCTCGGCATCGCGCACAATCTCGTATTTCTCATGCTCAACCGGGATGGACTTTATCCGCGCCAGAACTGCTTTTGCGTGGGCTTTGGGTGTGTTTTCACCTTTGCCTTCTGCGCCCTCTTTGTCTGAATTATCATCACTCGCTTTGATCGCAGATATATCCGCCGCATAGTCCGGGTCAGCGTCAAAATCCGCAATGTCGGCGTCCAAGTGCACACCCATGCGGCGGGTGAAGCTGTTCAGTTCCATGGCTTTGAGGAAGGGCAACAGGGTCGAGGGAGAGAGGGGTTGGCGGACGAGTTCGTCCAGAGAATGGACCACGGGCACGTCGGTTTTAAGGGTCACCAGACGATGGGAGACGCGGGCCTGATCGGCAAATTCAATTAGGTTCTCCCGGCGCTTGTTTTGTTTAACTTCTTCTGCGCGGGACAAGAGTTTCTCCAAATCCCCATATTCATTGATCAGCAGGGCGGCGGTTTTTATGCCAATGCCGGGCACCCCGGGCACATTGTCCACACTGTCCCCGGCCAATGATTGCACTTCAATCACTTTGTCAGGCGCAACACCAAATTTTTCAAATACTTCAGTAGGGCCGATCCAGCGATTTTTCATGGAATCAAACATGCGAATTCTTCCATCCTCGCTGACCAATTGCATGAGGTCTTTGTCTGTCGATACGATGGTGGCGCGTCCGCCCGCTTTTTCCGCCATGCGCGCATAGGTGGCGATCAGATCGTCCGCTTCAAAGCCGGATTGTTCGATCGACATAATAGAAAAAGCACTTGTGGCCGCACGAGTGAGGGGAAACTGGGGAACTAAATCTTCAGGAGCCGGGGGGCGGTGTGCCTTGTATTCGGGGAAAAAATCATTGCGGAATGTTTTGCCCTTATGGTCAAAAATGACGGCGATATGGGTGGGGGCATCATCCCCTTTCAAATCATCAATCAGCTTGAACAACATATTGCAAAAACCAGATACCGCGCCCATGGGCAGCCCGTCAGATTTGCGCGTTAGCGGCGGCAACGCATGATAGGCGCGAAAAATAAAAGTTGAGCCATCAACCAACAAGAGATGCATAAGCGTTCCAATCTGACAATATTTGTGAGTATCAGACTAATCGTGTTGCCCCACCTGAGGCTAGAGGCATTTGAATTTTTACACATGCAAGAATATTGTTTCGCAAGAATTCTGTTTTGCAAGAATAAGAATGCAGTTTTGCAAGAATGTTGTGTTGAATGACCACGTATATACTGCACTATTGTGTAAGAATGTGGGTAAATGACTTTTGTCCCTTGGCGCGCGACCCATGATGTGGTTCTCTAAATTTACAAAAGAGCGTGAAAACACGTCGAATTATTGAGGGGTCTGCCTAAATTTACTGGATTATGGTGGCTCTAGAGGTGCTGAGGGGAATAAGGGGAGAACTTTGGATTATTCGCAATTAATTGTGTCAGGTTTAGCCAATGGATGTGTCTATGGGCTAATCGCGCTTGGCTTTGTGCTGGTTTATAAGGCTACAGAAGCGGTAAACTTTGCCCAGGGTGATTTTATGATGCTGGGGGCGTGTATTGTTATCTGGCTGACCAATGGGGACAGTTTAGGTATTAGCTTCTGGTTGGCCGTACCTCTAACCATTGTGATTATGGCTGTGTTGGGGTATTTTTTGGATCTGCTTGTGGTGCGGCGTTTGTTTGGTCAGCCCCAGATCGCTGTGGTAATTTTAACCATTGCCATCGGGTTTATCCTCAGGTTTGGCGTTGGCGCGATATGGGGCCATGAGCCACGATTGCTCGAAACGCCTTTTGTGGGGAAAAACCTGCAGTTTGGTTCGGTGGTTTTGGGGTTTGAAGAGGGGGCGGTTATTATCGTGACCCTTGCTCTGGCTCTTGCTTTGTATGTGTTTTTTAAGCACTCAAAATTGGGCAAAGCCATGCAGGCCGCATCGCAAAACCAATTGGCGGCCTATTATGTTGGCATTCCGGTAAAAAATATTCAAAGCCTGGTTTGGGCCCTTGCCGGTGTGGTGGCTGCGGTTTCGGGTATTCTATTTGCCTCCAAAGGGGCGATCGATCCTTCCACGGGCCTGTTGGGTATCAAAGCCTTTGCCGCCGCAGTGATTGGGGGTTTTGGTTCACTCCCCGGCGCGATCATCGGCGGTTTGATCATCGGTCTTGTGGAACCGTTTGCCGCCTATGCACTGCCTGCCGGCTATTCCCAGCTTGCGCCCTATGCCATTATGTTGCTGGTCTTGATTTTCCGCCCCGCTGGGCTTTTTGCGCAAATGCAAAAAAAGAAGGTATAGAAAGGGCCAATATCAATCATGCGCTATATGTTCAAACGATCCTATGATGCGGATATAAACCTGTTTAAACACAAGGCCCAGATGTTCTGGTATCTGGCTTTGCTGGTATTAGTCGTTGCCTTACCTTGGCTGATTGATGATTTTTTCATTGGCGAAGCAACCAATGTTCTGATTTGGGCTATTGCAGGCATGGGGCTGATGGTACTTGTGGGGCATACGGGGCAGGCCAGCCTTGGCCACGCGGCATTTATGGCCCTTGGGTGCTACGCTAACGTGATTATGCTGCAACGCGGGGTGCCGTTTGTTATTGCGTTTCCATTAGCAGGGCTTATCACAGGTGTTGTGGGCGCGATTATTACACTGCCCATTTTAAGATTGCAGGGGATATATCTGGCCATCGCCACGCTGGCTATTTCGGTTTTAACCGAGGATTTCATTATTATTGCAGAACCTTGGACGGGGGGCGTCAGCGGTCTGATGGCCCCGGCGTTTGATATTTTTGGTATTTCGATCAATCGATATGTCACGCCGGACCTGTTTTATTTCTTAGCCCTTGGGGTGGCACTATTGGTGCTTGGGGCCTATCGAAATCTGTTGCGCGCGCCCTTGGGGCGAGCCTTCGTTGCCCTCAGGGATTCTGAAATTTCAGCCCAGGCCATGGGGGTCAATATAACAAAAACCAAGGCGATTTCTTTTGGTATTTCGTGTGCAATTGTGGGGCTTGCCGGGGCGTTACTCGGGCTGTATGCCGGGGCGTTTAATCATGAAACGTTCAATATTGTGCTCTCAATCCAATTGTTACTCATGATTGTGATTGGTGGATTGGGTTCAATTCACGGGGCATTTTTCGGGGCCATCGTCATCGGGTTCCTACCTCAGTTTATAGCGATATCGCGGGATGTGATTTCGGAAAGTTTTGGTCTTGGCTCGGTGTTTATTCCGGGTATCGAAAGTGGTATTTTCGCTGCCATTCTCATCGGGTTCATATTGTTTGAGCCGTCAGGAATTTATGGGCGTTGGGTGAAAATCCGTACCTATTTTGAGCTGTTTCCGTTTTATCGTAAGGGTATGTTCAAACGGCAAAAATCATTCCTAAAAACCGAGCGTATGAAATGAGTTTGTTGACGCTGGAAAATGTAACGCTCACCTTTGGCGGCGTGGTTGCGGTGGATAATGTTTCTTTCCATGTGGGGGAGGGAGAAGTGTTTGCCCTTGTTGGCCCCAATGGGGCGGGAAAGTCGACCATTTTTAACCTGATTTCGCGCTTCTATAATCCGGTTAAGGGCGATATTCGTTTCGAGAGTAATTCAATCCTTAAGCGTCGGGCCGATCAAATTCCCACCCTTGGCATCGCCCGCACTTTTCAAAATATTGAATTGTTTGAGCAAAGCACGGTACTGCAAAATTTACTCGTTGGGCGGCAAATTCACGCACGCAACGGCTTGTTTTCACAAATGATATTCTCCCCTTCTGTGCGCGATGAGGAACGCCGACATCGGGCGGTGGTTGAAGAGGTGATCGACTTTTTAGAACTCCAGCCCTACCGCGATAAATATATTGCCGGTCTGCCCTACGGGGTACGCAAAATTGTAGAATTGGGCCGTGCCCTGGCAACGGAGCCAAAAATGCTGTTACTGGACGAACCCGCCTCTGGCCTATCGGTAGAAGAAACTCAGGATATGATTTTCTGGATTGAGGACATCAAAAAACAGATGGGCATCACCGTGCTGATGGTGGAGCATGATATGAATTTGGTCTCCTCAGTATCAGACAGGGTGTTGGCACTGGCGGATGGTAAGGAGCTTGCAATCGGCACGCCCAAGGAAGTTCAATCCCACCCTGAAGTTATCGCCGCCTATCTGGGTACAAGCATCGCGGAGGAGCAGTAAATGGGCAGCGCCGCCGTACTAAAGATTGATAATCTGGAGGCCTATTACGGGCCTATTATGGCTATTCGCGGTGTTTCCCTTGAGGTGCGTCAGGGCCAGATTGTAACTATTCTTGGCGCCAATGGCGCGGGGAAAACCACCCTACTTAAAACCATATCCGGGGTGATGAATGCGGCCAAGGGAACAGTAGTTTTTTCGGGGGAGGCCATTCATAATCGTGAACCCGAAACCATTGTTAAAAGAGGCATTGTTCATGTGCCCGAGGGCCGTGAAATATTTCCAATGCTCAGCGTGGCTGAAAATGTCGAAATAGGGGCCTATACGCGCACGAACAGGGCAGAAATTTCCCGTGACCTTGAGATGGTCTACACCTATTTCCCAATCCTTGCAGAGCGTGCCAAACAATCCGCCGGCACCCTGTCGGGGGGGCAGCAACAAATGCTGGCCATTGCCCGCGGTCTGATGGCACGACCAAAACTTATGTTGTTGGATGAGCCAAGTCTTGGCCTTTCCCCTTTATTGGTGCAGGAGATTTTTGTTATTCTTAAGCGACTTAATGCTGAACAAAAAGTGACAATGCTACTGGTGGAGCAAAATGCAAGGGTGGCGCTTAGCTTGGCCGATTATGGTTATGTGATGGAACTTGGGGGCATTGCAATGTCGGACGATGCCCGCGCACTTGAAGCCTCCAAGGACATTCAATCTTTTTACCTTGGTGTGCAGACACAAAATGAACGCGGCGCGCGGCGCTGGAAACAACGAAAAACCTGGAGATAATTTCACCCCAATATGAGTGCCAATTCAACATCAATCGATACTTCCAACAATATCCCCGCACAGGTGGATATTGACGGTGTTTCCTCAAATGCGGATTTACATCAGGGGCCTTATTTTGTTGATGGATGTGATACGCTGACCAAGCTGTTCTTAAAGCGCTGTAAAACGCTGGGGGATAGGGTTGCTCACCGCGAAAAGAAGCTAGGCATCTGGCGCGCCCACACATGGACTGACTATTATGCACGGGCGCAAAAAATTGGCCTTGGCCTGATCACGCTGGGCCTAAAACGCGGTGATGTGGTCTCAATCCTGTCGGAGGACAATAAGGAATGGGCCTATATGGATTTGGGCATCCAAAGCGTTGGGGGCATCGCTTCGGGGGTTTATACCACCGATGCGCCTGTGCAACTTGCCCATTTGCTCAATGATTCGGGGAGCCGGTTCCTGTTCGTTGAGAATGACGAAATGCTGGATAAGTATTTGGAAATTAAAGGGGATGTCCCTTCTCTGGAAAAGATAATTATTCTAGAGCGGGATGGCTTGCACGATTTCAACGATGACAATGCGCTGTTTCTTGATGAATTGTATGATCTTGGGGACGATCTGGCAAAAAAACAACCAGAGCTGTTTGAAGCGGAGATTGCAAAATCCGTGCCCGAAGATGTGGGTTTGTTGATCTATACGTCAGGTACAACGGGCTTACCCAAGGGCGCCATGATTTCAAATCAGAATATTATGTTTGTCATGTCCTCCTCTCTCCGGGTCATTCCCTACAAAGAGTATGACGAACAACTTTGCTTTTTACCCCTGTGCCATGTGTTGGAACGCAATACCTCCATTTATTCCCCCATAGCTTCTAAAACCATTGTCAATTTTGTGGAAAGCACGGAGACGATTTTTGACAATGTACAGGAGGTTGCGCCCCATGTTTTTACGGCGGTTCCAAGGGTATGGGAGAAAATATATTCCCGCGTGATGCTCATGGCCGAAGACGGCACCGCTTTGGGGAAATTTGCCTTTACTCAAGCGCTTAAGGCGGGGCAAGCGCGCTCTGACTATACCATTGCAAACCGTGATGTACCGCTCATGATTGAGTTGCGTTATGGGTTCTGGGATTTTTTGGTTCTGCGTAATCTCAGGCGTATGCTTGGCTTTGCCAATGTGCGTCGCGCCATCAGCGGGGCTGCCCCCATTTCCCCCGATTTGCTTAAATGGTATCATTCTATTGGCGTAAAAGTGCTTGAGGGTCTGGGCCAGACGGAAGGCACAGGGATCACAACTGTAAACACGTTATCGGCGAATAAAAATGGCACCGTTGGGCCTGCTATTCCCGGGGTAAGTTTGCGCATAGCCGAAGATGGCGAAATCCAGTTTGGCGGCGGCAATGTGTTCCCCGGCTAGGGGAATGCACCGGATAAAACCGCAGAAACCTTGACCAAGGATGGTTATTTGCGCACGGGTGATGTGGGAGAAATTGATGAAAATGGTTTTCTGACAATCACCGGTCGCCTCAAGGATATTATTATTACGGCGGGGGGCAAGAATATTACGCCCTCGCAAATGGAAAACAAACTTAAGTCCTTTGTGCATATTTCCGACGTGGTGGTGATTGGCGACAAACGCAAATATTTGACCTGCCTTGTCATGATCGATCAGGAAAATGTTGAAAAATATGCACAGGACACTAGAGTGCCCTTCTCGGACTTCGCTTCACTATGTGCAGCGCCCGAGGTGCAGGAACTCATAGGCTCAATCATTAAGGAGGCAAATCAAGATTTTGCCCGGGTTGAGCAAGTAAAGGATTTTCGGTTGATTGATATCATTTTAACCGCCGAGGATGATGAGCTAACCGCCACGATGAAACTCAAACGCGGGTTTGTGGAGAAGCGGTACAAACCGCTCATCGATCAAATGTATAAATAATAAAAGGGAGAAAAATATGAAAAAACTTGTGAAACTTGCCGG
>JAJRRG010000239.1 GCA_024279675.1 Alphaproteobacteria bacterium | reverse complement strand
TCCATCCGCTCAGCATAGGGACGCGCAGCTTCCGCACGCTCCTGAGCCTTGCGCAACTTTGCCGCCGCCACCATCTGCATGGCACGGGTAATCTTTTGAGTTGATTTAACCGAATCAATCCGGTTTTTAAGATCTTTCAAAGATGCCATAAGCAACCTTCATGATTTTATAAACTTAATGCCACCACGTGACTTAAATCTAGTTACAACAAAATGTGTGAGCCAGAACATACCCACCACACACAAACCAATCACCCCAATCAGCAACGCGATAATCATAGCGCTTTCTGTTTCCCCGTTGAACACGTTCAACAATGAAATTAGGGCCAACAATCCCATCAATCCTAAGAAAAAGTACCGACCAACCTTTATGATCGCAAACGACCCCATAAACCTGCGTAAACTCAAATTACCTTTTATGTCATACAAAATATCTGCCTGACAATCGGGACATTTTCCAACGCCAAAACTAATATCTTCACAGGTACAAATTGAACATCTTATCGTTGGAGCTTTCCAAATTGACATTCTTTTTCTCCTAAGTTCAGTTTTATGACTTATCGGATTGTACTTCGTTCTTTGCTATCTTCTCCTTGGGCCAGATAGGCCCTCTATTCCTTCACAAATGTAAACGCATGACGCGATATAAAACGGTTAGCCAGAAAATGGGTAAACCAAAACAAACCCACAACACACAATCCTAATAGGGCAATCGTCACCCCAGAAATAATCGCGCGTTCTGTCTCACCGGTGAGTAAATTCACCAACAAAACCAAACCCATTAAACCCATCAAGCCAATAAAAGCATAGCGCGCGAGCTTAACAATAAAAATCGAGCCCAATGCCCTTTGGTATGTCATGCCTGTTGCAAAATCATAAATGATTTTAGCCTGACATTTTGAACACCAACTATCCCCAAAAGCCACATGCTCGTTGGAGCAAACGCTACAGGTAATAACCGGTGTTTTCCAAATGGACATCAATTAGTAAATCTATCCTCGTCCTTAAGAAGCAACCCCCATTGGCAACTTCCATCAAATTCTCTTTAGCCAGCGAATGTTTTGGAAAAATCTTCAATCACAGACTTAAGTTTTTCTTCCAGATCTGAGGTCAAAGCCTTTTCTTTGGCGATACCGCTCAAAACTTCCCCATGCTTGGCGTGAAGCAAGCTCAATAGCCCATCTTCAAACGCCTGCACCTGAGACACTTTGATCTTGTCCAAATAGCCTTTCACACCCGCATAAATCACAGCGACCTGCTCTTCAGTTTTCAACGGGGAAAACTGCTTTTGCTTGAGCAATTCAACCAAACGCGCACCACGGTTGAGCAAAGCCTGGGTTGAAGCATCAAGGTCCGAACCAAACTGGGCAAACGCCGCCATCTCACGATACTGGGCCAATTCACCTTTAATGGAACCCGCAACCTGTTTCATGGCTTTAACCTGTGCCGCCGAGCCCACACGGGACACGGAAAGACCAGCATTCACCGCCGGGCGAACCCCTTGGAAGAACAAATCTGTTTCCAAGAAGATCTGACCATCCGTGATCGAAATCACGTTGGTTGGAATATAGGCTGACAGATCGTTCGCCTGTGTTTCAATCACCGGCAAGGCAGTCAAAGAACCAGAACCGTGCTTTTCGTTCAATTTAGCAGAACGTTCAAGCAATCTGGAGTGCAAATAAAACACATCACCGGGAAAAGCTTCACGTCCTGGTGGGCGACGAAGCAACAAAGACATCTGACGATAGGCCACAGCCTGTTTTGTCAAATCGTCATAGGCAATCACAGCGTGCTGGCCATTGTCGCGGAAATACTCAGCGATGGCACAACCGGTAAAGGGCGCAAGGAACTGCATGGGCGCAGCATCGGATGCGGTTGCCGCCACAACGATGGAATATTCCATCGCGCCAGCGTCTTCCAAAACCTTAACCAACTGGGCAACGGTAGAGCGTTTTTGCCCCACAGCCACATAAACACAATAAAGTTTTTCACTATCAGAAGCATTTGCCGCATGGGCCGCTTTCTGATTGAGGAAAGTATCCAGAATAATGGCTGTTTTGCCGGTTTGGCGATCACCAATAATCAATTCGCGTTGTCCGCGACCAATCGGGATCAAGGCATCAATAGCCTTTAGGCCGGTGGACATGGGCTCATGCACAGACTTACGGGGCAAAATACCGGGGGCTTTCACATCAACCCGCGCACGTTTCTTAGCCTTGATCGGACCTTTGCCATCAATGGGATTGCCCAGGGCATCAACCACACGACCCAGTAATTCTGGACCAATCGGTGTATCCACGATGGAGCCAGTACGTTTAACCGTGTCCCCTTCGGAAATTTCCCTATCGGAGCCAAAAATAACCACACCAACATTGTCAGTTTCCAGGTTCAGCGCCATTCCCTTGGTTCCACCGGGAAACTCAACAAGTTCACCCGCTTGCACATTATCAAGGCCATAAATGCGCGCGATACCATCGCCCACAGATAAAACCTGTCCAACTTCAGAAACCTGGGCCTCTTTACCAAAATCTTTAATCTGGTCCTTGAGGATGGCGGAAATTTCCGCTGCCTTAATGTCC
>JAJRRG010000238.1 GCA_024279675.1 Alphaproteobacteria bacterium | reverse complement strand
GGATACAATCCGATCAATGGTTGGATTGTCCAGATCATATTTGCGGCCCGTCTCCCAAATTGAGCGATAGATGGAGGGTAGATTGCTAACATTAACTGCCTCAACATCTTTATCGGGAAATTCAATTGGCGTGGGTGCCAAACCCAAAACATAGCGCCCGCTGTCAGTGAGTGCGACTGTCGCGGCGTGCGCATTACCTATATATACGGAGGTTCGATAGGGAATAAGCGTATCATTGGTTCTATTGGGGCCAAATAAAATGCGTAAATGTGATCCAGCAGGCAGGGTCGGAGAGGGATAAACATTATCCAGAGCCCCCACAACTGCATTGATCATGTTCGGGGTGAAACCATTTTGCCTTAGGGCATCCGCAAGGGGCGTAACCTCAGCAAAGTTTAGAATACGCTCTGAACGACCCGAAACCTGATCATCATCTAGGGTAGTTTTGGGCAAGATAGAGACATTCTCAGCGCGTCCCAGAATTGTGTTGGTATCGATTGAGCTCAGTTCGATGACAGAACTGTTTGCAGCCGCATAGCCAAGGGCTGAAATTTCATCAGGGTTATATCCGCCCTCGGCGGTTAGGCGAACAAACTCAGCGGCCCCATTATCAGAGATTATTTGAATCGGGGGAACGTTAAAGGGGAGTTCAGTGTTGCGAATAACAATTTCCCCCTCAACATCTGCGCCATAAATATCAGTGGAAATCAGATCGGCCGTTAAATTTGCAGAACGTGACTGGGTTCGATTGAGCAGGGCAATCGGGTCATATACAGGAATGTCACTTGATAGGGATGTGGCTGACGTCGCCAAGGTGGCGCTGATGCGATCAAAAGGTTGCTGACGAATCCGAGAAACGCCTTCATCATCTACACGAATGGATGCCAGAATAATTTCCCGCTCCGAGCGGGTTTGTACGATGGGTTTCAGACGTTGGGTTTTAGCGGTTGTGGAAAATGCCTGTTCGCTTTGGTTCGTCTGGATCTGTAGCGCGTCATAGGGGGTTGAAAACGTGTCTTGACCAAGGAACGACACATAAAGCGCACCACCCATAAGCATAACTGAGGTGAGGCCGGTCATGATCGTTCCAGCAAGCCAAGACAAAGAAAGCTCGCGGCCTTGGGGGATGTCCCCCTCACTGGATTGCAGAGTCAGGGCTACACTGTCTTCATAGCCATTGGCGCGCAACATGGCGGCGTGTCGATTTCGTTCTGCTATGGTCAAGGCTGTTCCCGGGAATTTTTACCCACCACTTATAGTATGGCTTGGGCTGTTGGTGCCAGCGAAATCTGTTCACATTGTGAACGGGCGTGCTGCTTAAACAATTTTAAATATTTTTCCCCTATTTTTCAAAGATGTATGCGTACACCCACACGCTATGCTTGTAATTGAAGTCAACAATCTGTTGAAAAATAATCGACTAACTAAAGGTAACAGAAAATGTCCATATTGTCTGGCGTTAGAAGTTTTTACAATTTGGATGATCAGAACTCGGATGCGCTGATAGTTGAGCAGCATCGAATAATGGCGAAACAGCTTCCAAGTCAGTATGCGGCGGCGATTGTTTCACTCATTTGCATGGGCGCTGTGAATATTGATACGGCACCGGCTTGGCTTGCCATATATATACCCCTAGGTATGGCACTTTTTGGCATGACTCGGTTTGTGTATTGGCGAAAGGCAACCCGGAAATTGGATAGCTTTTCGATGGAGAAAAGAAAGAGTGATATCCGCAAAATCATGATTCTTGCCCCGTTGTTGACATCCCTGAGTGCCCTGTTGGCACTGTTAATGATGCCATATGGGAACGTCTATCAACAGAGTTTAACACTTGCCCTGTCATGGGGGACGATCATTGTATCGTGCTATAGTATGTCGGCTGTGCCGGGTGCAGCCATATCCGCATTGGTTTTATCGAACATTCCCCTCACGATAGGATTTTTATACAGTCGTGATTATACCGTGGTGATTGTTGGGCTTGGGCTATTATCATTTTCGTTCATCAGCATCCTCATTATGTACAATAGTTACAAGGCTATTGGAAACTTGGTGAAAACCCGCGCTAAACTTTTTGATCGGCACAAGGAAGTGGAATGGCTGGCCAATACGGATACTCTTACTGGTTTGGCAAATAGAAGTAGTTTTAACGAATATTTGCAGGGACGCATAACTCAGCCAGATGCAGACAAAAGCCAATTTGCGGTATTTGTTCTGGATCTGGATGGTTTTAAGCAGATCAATAATCTGTTTTGTCATGTGGGTGGCGACAGGATTTTGAAAGAAGTTGGAGACCGTTTAGTAAAAGTCATTGGAAAATCAGGGCTTGTGTCTCGCTTGAGTAGTGACGAATTTCATATTGTTGTGGACGATGTGTCCGATGATAGGGATGCACAGCATTTAGGTGAATGTGTTCAACAGGTGCTGAATGCACCTTTTTGTATTGAGGAGACGGAGGTCTTCATTACCGCTTCAATCGGCATTGCGATGTTCCCAGATGCGGGGACGCGTCCGGGTGATCTTATTAAGCATGCGGTGCAGGCGCAGAATAAGGCCAAAAAAGAGGGCGGGGGCAAGACGCTCGTCTTTTCTGCAAAGTTTGAAGAGGAATTACTGGAAAGTTCGCGCCTTGAAATTGCGCTCAAGGCAGCTGTGCAAAATGATGAAATTGAAGTTTATTTTCAGCCGATCGTTGATTTGAAAACAGGTCGATATGTCAGCTTTGAAACACTGGCACGTTGGTTCCATCCGGAAATGGGCTTCGTCTCTCCTGATGTGTTCATTAAAATTGCTGAGGAAAAAGGATTGATTGAAGCTTTAACAATTAATCTGCTGCGAAAAGCTGTAAAGGTTGCTGTTACCTGGCCCAAGGACATCATGGTTTCATTCAATTTGTCGGCAGAGCAGGTCTGTGATCCGGATTTTGTATCAACTATCCACAGCATATTGAATGAGTTCGGCCTGGCGCCTGAGCGATTTGACGCAGAGCTTACCGAAACTGCCATAATGCGGGACATGGAAAAGGCGATTGTGACTATCGGGAATTTACGTGAATTGGGTGTGTCCATATCCCTTGATGATTTTGGCACCGGTTATTCTTCGCTCTCTCAGATCAAGAACTTTCCTTTGGATAAGCTAAAAGTTGATAAAAGCTTCATCGATGATGTTTGCGTCAGTATCAAAATGGAGAATATGGTTCGTGCTATTATGAGCATGTGTTCAGTGCTTGAGTTGAAAACCGTTTCAGAGGGTATTGAATCGCGAGAACAGCTGAAGGTTTTGCAGGAAACTGGTTGCGATTTTGGGCAGGGCTTTTTGTTCGCTCGGCCAATGCCGGCGGATAAATTGCCTAAAGACTTTTCCTATGCGCCTCTGGTAAATTCTATGACGAATTCTGTGACGAATTCCCAAAAATCCCAAAAAGTCGCCTAAGGCTAAATAGTCAAATTTCTCGACTAGATCCGGGTAAGTATTTTACGCCTATAACCTGTATTAAAACCAGTGCAATAATCCTAGATTTATTCTTCTTAACTCAAGTTGCAAAATTCCGGCTTGTTTAGGGCCAGAAATATTGGTTGCATTGCCCACAAAGAATGAATAATGCACACAAGTGTATTTTTGCGAAGTTCGGTTAGATTCCGGCGCTGTCCCGCAACTGTAATGCCTGACTTCTTAGTCAGGATGAGCCAGGTCGCCAATGGTGCACGTTATAAATGAAACCAAACTCTCGGCAGAAGTGTTTGATCGTATCTGGATTTTTTTCCTCTGCGAAGCAATTGCTGACTGCAGTCGAAAGGACATCCTATGAAACTTTTCACTCGCTTATCCCTTATTATTGCCGCTTTACTTGTGCCCCATATTGTTGTGGCGGCTCCGGTGCGCATTATTTCACTTTCCCCCAGTTCTACTGAAATCCTGTACGCTATAGGTGCTGGTGATCAGGTTGTCGCGGTCGACCAATGGTCTAACTTTCCAGAAGGGGTGCCGACAACCGATCTTTCCGGCTATAAACCAAATCTTGAATCTATTGCGGCATTTGAGCCGGATCTGGTTATTGCTTCGGG
>JAJRRG010000237.1 GCA_024279675.1 Alphaproteobacteria bacterium | reverse complement strand
GCGCGCATCGGAGGCGCCAATCGCGCGGGCACTCATCACATATTCGCTTTCGCAAATTACCAGAGCTGGCCCCCGCAAAAGTCGGGCAAATATTGGTGTATAAACAACGGAAATTGCTATGGCTGCGCTCCATTTGCTTGGTCCCAAAACGGCGATAACGCCAATGGCCAACAGCATGATGGGAAAAGCAAACAATATGTCCATGAGCCGCATGGTAATGCGCTCAAACCAGCCACGATAAAACGCGGCTAACATGCCAATTGTGCCCCCAAGAAGTAATGCTATTACCACGGCGGTTACCCCGGTTAGCAATGAGGTGCGATAGCCATAGATTATCCGTGAAAGCACGTCACGGCCCAGTTGATCCGTGCCTAGCCAGTTTAACGCGTTCGGGCCTTTCATACGTTGAACCATAATTTGTTCAAACGGGTCGTTGAGACCAATAAAGGGCGCGAACACTGCTGTTAGAACTTGTAAGGAGACCAGCACGAGCGCGAATGTTAAAAGCTTGTTAGCCCGCAAGAATGCAATCATGATCGAGAAACCCGTGGGTCAATGCTCGCATAAAGCAAATCCACCAGAAAATTAACGACGACAAAAGCGGTCGTGATAACAAGTACGGTTGCCTGAACCAGTGGATAGTTCCGTTCGCTGATTGCCCCAAGCACCAAGCGGCCAAGACCTGGAATTGCAAACACCTGTTCAATGACAATAACCCCGCCGAGCAAATAGCCGGCCGAGATTCCCACGGCTGTCACAAACGGTATCAGTGCGTTGCGTAGGGCATGTTTGTAAATGATCAGATACCGGCTTGCGCCCTTGGCTTTTGCCGTGCGGATATAATCCTGACTGAGCGCATCCAACATGGCCGAACGTACGAGCCGCGATAGTTCCGCCAGCATGGGCAAAGAGAGTGCAATCACCGGCAGGATCATGCGTTGCAAATTGCCAGCTGGGTCTTCAGAAAAAGGCACATAACCAAGGGTTGCAAACCCCGGGGTGATTTTTGCGAAAAGGAATATCAACAATATTCCGAGCCAAAATGAGGGGATAGTCAATCCGGCGATGGCTCCCACCCGGACGGCGACCTCCGCGCCCTTGCCACGGGCGGCGGCCATGAAGCTGCCCAGAGGTATGGACAATCCTGCGCCAACCAATAGTGAAAGTGATGTGAGTTCAATCGTGGGCCAGATATTTGCGCCAATTTCTTCTGTTACCGGGCGTCCTGTCCATAGGGAAGTCCCTAAATCCCCTTGAAATACGCCCCAGATCCAGCGTCCATATTGTTCCACCATCGGCTTGTCTAAACCCACGCGAGCCTCAAGTTCGGCCATCCGCTCGGGGGTAATTTCAGTATTGGCCCCCAGCATAATAGCCACGGCATCGCCGGGAATAAGCCGGATCATCAGAAATACGATAACCGACACCCCAAATAATACTATTATTAGATCGGTCAACCGGTTGAATATAAAGCGCGTCGGCATGGTGTGACCTGCTGTTTGGTGTGGCAATCAGGCGAGCATGGAATGGTTTCAAAAAGAATGGAAGTTCCGGCGCGACTTTGTTTTGATGGAACGCCGCGCCGGAAAAATGTTTATTCAGAAATTGTCACGTTGACCAGGCTGGTCAAGCGTCCGTTTGAATAGATTTCATAACCTTGAACACTGTCATTTACGGCTGAATACATATTGCCGTAGGCGATGAAGTTTATGGGACCTTCGCATGCAAGTTTGCGTTGAATGTCATTATAAATTTCTTTGCGAACAGCCGTGTCGGTTTCGCTACGTCCCGCATCAAGCCAAGCGTCAATTTCAGCGTCGTCATAATTGAAAACGTTGGTTGAGCCGCCCGTGTGGAACGTGCGGAAGAAATAGCCATCCGGATCAGGTTGCCCACCGTTCACCGAAGCGAATAGATCAAAATTGGAGTTTTTCCAATCCTGCACAAACGCACCGATTTCCTGGTTTAGCAATTCAACTTCAAAGCCGCCTGCTTGGAGCTGCTGTTGAGCAACCTGGGCAATATCCTTGATGTCTTGACGCGGCAAAACATTGATAGAAATTTTGACCGGCATTTCCAGTCCCGCTTCGGCAAGTAATGCTTTGGCGGCATCTACATCATGGGTGTAGCAGCTAAATTCGGAAGTATCCAAAGCCCATGTTTCAAGGGCTGGTGACAAGGGGCCACCGGGAACACCTGCGCCAAACAGCGCACCAGCAACAATTTCGTCACGGTTAAGCAACATATTGATTGCGCGTCGTACCCGCGGGTCATTAAAGGGCTCACGCTCAACATTCATGCCCAAGAGTGAGTAGGCAATATCGCGTGTTTCCTGAACGGATACACCGGGTTGGGTTTGCAATTGTAAAGCCGTTGCTGGGTCAATGCCGGGAAGTAAATCGTATTGTCCAGAGGATAGACCAACAATCCGAGTTGCGGATTCAGGTACAAAGTTAAACTTCACTCCGTCCAAATGCGGCAATCCCGTCATGCGGTAATCATCAAATTTGACCAAGGAAATATAGCCGTTTGGCTGCCATTCGTCGAATTTGAAGGGGCCAGTGCCCACGGGCACTTGTTGTAGACCTTCTTTGTCCATTTCAATTTCGGAAGGAACAATCGCAATGCCCGCCAGAGAAGTTAAGATTGGCGCAAATGGTGCATCCAATTTCAGCTCAACCGTTGTGTCGTCAACCACGTTAATACCGGTGATTGGGGAGACACGGCTGGCCAGTGGGGAAGCCATCTCTTCATTTTGCACGCGCCGGATTGAAGCGGCGACATCTTCAGCAGTCATGCTGGTGCCATCGTGAAATGTCACACCAGATTGCAGGTGAAATGTATAGGTTAGCCCGTCAGCAGATACGTCCCAAGATTCTGCCAGTCCTGGCAATATAGCAAGATCCTGACCAACGGTGGTCAATGATTCGTATATGTTGCTTTGAACAATTACCACCGAGTTAAATGCGGTAATAAGGTGCGGATCAAGGCCAGCGGGCGCGCTGTCAATGGCAATGTCCAACGTTGCCGCATGTGCACTGCTGATTAGCATCG